>JAYVWK010000426.1:0-3610 GCA_043786185.1 Burkholderiales bacterium | reverse complement strand
TGTGAACTGGGCCGGCGCCGGCACCACCACGCCGTCCAC
This sequence comes from Burkholderiales bacterium, assembly GCA_043786185.1. Classification (GTDB taxonomy): domain Bacteria; phylum Pseudomonadota; class Gammaproteobacteria; order Burkholderiales; family JAEUOS01; genus JAEUOS01. The sequence continues at coordinate 3,571 of JAYVWK010000426.1, read as the reverse complement.
CCTGCAACTGGAATTGATCGAGCGCCTGCGGCCGACACTGTGGATGGGCATGTCGAGCTACGGCCTGCACCTGGCCAACCTGGCCGACGCGCAGGGCCTGAGCCTGGTCGGCAACAGCGTGGCGACAATTATGTGCTCGGCCGAACCGCTGTCGGATGCCAAGCGCGCCAAGCTGGAACGCAGCTGGGGGGCGCGCGTGCGCGATACCTTCGGCATGACCGAGGCCGGCATGATGGGCTGCGAAGACATCGACGGACCCGGGCTGGGTTTCCGGGTCTGGACCGACTTGTTTTTCATCGAGGTGCTCGACCCCGCTACCTACCGCCCGGTGGCGGACGGCCAAGTCGGCGTGCTGGTGGTCACCCCGATGTTCACCAACAACGTCACACCTTTCCTGCGCTGGAATTCGGGCGATCTAGTGACCCTGCGCGCCGCGGTGCCGGATGCAGCCAATCCGTTCTCGGTGTTTCCGCTTCTCAAGCATGCGCACCGAACCTTGGGATTTTTCAAGGTGCGCGGCATCAACATCAACCACGCCGAATTCGAGGATTTCATTTTCAGCGACCCCAAGATCAACGATTTCAAGGCCGAACTGCATGCAACACCGGAGGGCCTGGATATGTTCAAGGTGTCGATCGAAACCCGGCGTGACGTTGATGGCGCAGCGGCGGCGCTGGGCTTGCGCGAAGCGGTGAAGCAGCGGTTTGAACTGACGCCGGAGGTGGACCTGCTGCCGCCGGGCACGCTGGCGCGCGAATTCGAGGCTTCGATCAAGGCGCCGCGATTTGCCGACAAGCGGGGTTGATCTCGCTCGGGCGAGACTGGATGCAGTTGCGTCGGAGCAATCCGGGGCAAGAGCTCCGCCGCGCGATGGCATCTGTTGACCTATCGAAGCGCCAGGTTGCGCCAAGCTGTCGGAATGCTTGGCTGATTCCTGGAACTGGCGCATCGCACGACGCAAGGGGCATCGAAAGTAAGAAGGTTCGATGCGAAAATACTTGAAGATTGATGACAGGGAATGAGATGCGAACTACCGTCACCATCGACGATGACCTTTATCAGACGGCGCTGGATGTGGCCGACCCGGCGATGGCAAGCGGCGATCTTTTTCGCGAGGCTATCAAGGTATTCGTTCGCGTTCAGGTCGGCAAGAGACTCGCAGCGCTCGGTGGCAGCGCGCCTGAAACGGCGCACATTCGGCGTCGCAGGCGCACTGCAAAGCGTGACAAATGATTCCATTGCCGGCGCCCCAGTAGGAGCAATTCAATGAATGCTGTAGCCAATTCACAAGCACGCCCCGACGCCGCCCTGATCGCCGCTCTCGAAGCAGCGCGCTACCACCCGCTGTGGGACCGCTACAAGCGCATCACGCCGATTGCGCCGGCGGCCGCCGATACCGCCGCGCTGTGGCGCTGGCGTGATTTCGAGCCCTTCATCGCCCGTGCCGCCACCGAAGTGCCGATCGAGGATGTCGAGCGGCGCGCCATCATCATGGCCCACCCTGCGTTCAATGGCGCGACGCAAACCACCAGCAACCTGTTGGCGGCGTTCACGGTGCTCAATCCGGGCGACCATGCGGTGCCGCATCGCCACACCGCATCGGCGATCCGCTTTTCCACCCGCGCCGAGGGTGCCTACACGATTGTCAACGGCCGCCGCTGCGCGATGGAGCCGGGTGATCTGGTGCTGACCCCGCCGATGTGCTGGCATGGGCACATCAATGCCTCGGAGGCGCGTACGGTCTGGTTTGATGCGGCCAACATTCCCTTGGTTGGCAATCTGGACGCCAATTTCTTCGAGCCCGGCTCGCGCGCGGACGCGGACTTCTGGAAGGTGGATGAAGGCGACGAGCGCCTGTGGGCGGCGGCGGGAATGACCGCCGTTGGCGCGTCTGGCCCAAGCGCAGCGATGCAGTCGCCCAAATACCACTATCCCGGTGCGCTGACGCGCGCGCTGCTCGATGCCGCGCCCGCTGCCGCCGACGGCGCGAAGCTGTTGCGCTACACCAACCCGGCCACCGGTGGCGCGGTTATGCCGAGCCTCGACTGCTACGCCATGCGCCTGGCCGCAGGCGCGGCAACGCGCGCACGCCGCACCACCTGGAACACCATCTGCCTGGTGGTCGAAGGCTTGGGCCGCAGCAACATCGGCGATTCCAGCCTTGCTTGGGAAAAACACGACGTGTTTACCATTCCGCACTGGACCTGGGCCAGCCACACCGCGGCAAGCGCGGATACCGATCTGTTCCTGGTGACCGACCGCTCGCTATTCGAGCATCTCGATTTGCTGCGCGAGGAAACGCAATAGGGTAACTGGAATTTAGCCCTGGTTTCCGGTAGCCGACGGCCAACCCCAGAACCAGGCAAGATCAGGCGCCGCTCTGTTCCAATCGAACGATCAAATCCGGCAGCGAAGTCCGCACGGTGTCCCAGACGATCTCGAAATCAATTTCGAAATAGCCGTGTGCGATCCGGTTGCGCATCCCTTTCATGTTGCGCCATGGAATGTCAGGATGCTGTTGCGTGAAAACGGGATGGTCAAGCATCAAGCGCGTTGCAGCTTCGCCGATGATGACCATATTCATGACGACCGCCTGTTGTGTACGCGTGTCGGCCAGAAAATCAGCCTTGTTCATTCCTTCAATGTAAGAACATGCAAGGCGTGCCGACTGCAACATATGGGAAAGCGCCTCGGCTCGGCGCGCCTCGTTCATACGGATTGCGCTTCCCCCAGGATGCGGGCCCGCATACTTTCAGGCAGGTCGCCAGGTGTCAGCACATCAACCCGTACACCAAGCAATTCCTCAAGCTCCACTTGCAGGCCGCCGAGATCGAAAAGCGTTGTTCCAGGTAAGGGGTCGACCAGCAGGTCGAGATCGCTGCCATCCTTGTCTTCGTTGCGCAAAACGGAACCGAATACACGCGGGTTGCTGGCGCGAAATCGACGCGTCGCCTCACGGACCGAATCACGGTGTTCGCGCAGCGCAGCGGAGGGCTTCATGCTTGAGTCTCGATCGGCTTCGGACAACCTACCAAGTATAAGTCAACCTGTTTCTCCAGTCCCGCGCCGGCGATCCTGGGAGAAGCACGACGTCTTCACCATCCCGCACTGGACATGGGCCAGCCACGCCGCGGACAGCGCGGACGCCGACCTGTTTCTGGTGACCGACCGCTCCTTGTTCGAACATCTCGATTTGCTGCGCGAGGAGGTGCAATGACGACTGAAACATCGCAGCAAAAGACCGTGTTGATCGTCGGCGCCTCGCGCGGGCTCGGCATGGCGCTGGCTGCGGAATACCTGCGCCGCGGCTGGCATGTGATCGCCACCATCAGGCAGGCGACCGGATCGGCGGAGTTTCAGGCCCTGCAGGCCACCGCCAGCGCCGCGTTAGAGGTCCTGCAGCTTGAGATGACCTCGTCCGCGCAGATTGACGCGCTTGGCCGCCGTCGCGAGGGTCGCGCCATCGATTTTCTGTTTGTCAACGCAGGCATAGCCAACGGCCCGGCTGAACGGGTGTGCGATGCGTCCACCGAGGAATTCGTGCGAGTGATGGTGACCAACACGCTCGGGC
>JAYVWK010000425.1:0-3434 GCA_043786185.1 Burkholderiales bacterium | reverse complement strand
ACTCGATGAGTTCGAAGGCCGCCAGTGCCTGCTTCGGCGACCAGTGATCGGGCAGCAACGCCGTGCGGTGTCGCCGGCGCCGGCTCATGGCTTCTTCTGGCGGCGCTTTTGCGCACGCTGCTCGTTGCGCTGCTGCGCCTCGCGCAGCCGGTACGACTGGCCTTCGATGGCGACGATTTCGGCGTGGTGAGTGAGCCGATCGACCAAGGAGACCACGCACGCGGCATTGGGAAACACCTCGGCCCATTCGCTGAACGCTCGATTGGTGGTCAGGATGGTGCTCTTCCTCTCGTAGCGGCGGTTGGTCAGTTCGAACAGCAGGCCGGCATGGCGGTTGGAGTACGACAGATAGCCGGCCTCGTCGATGCACAGGACATCGAAGCTCGCGTAATGGTGCAGGCGCCGGGTCAAGGCCGAGGCGCTGTCGGTGGCGGCCAATTCGCCCAGCATCTGGCCAGCGCTGGCGAAGCGCACCTTGTAGCCGTGCATGAGCGCCTGGTGGGCCAGATTCTGTGCGATGGTGGTCTTGCCCACGCCGTTGGGGCCCATCAGGATGATGTTGGAGGCGTCTTCGAGGAACTCCAGGCGCATGAGCTCTTCGATGATGGCGCGGTCGCAGCGCTCGGGCCACTTCCAGTCGAAGGCGGTGAGCGACTTGAATTGACCGATGCAAGCACTGCGAAGCCGCCGCTCCAGGCTGCGCCGCGCGCGCTCGGCGTCCTCCCAGTCCAGCAGTTGGCGCACCCAGGCGGGGTTGTCCAACTCGCCCCAGTGGGCCAGCAGGCCATTCAGATGCAAGGCCGCGGCGCGCTCACGCAACTGGGCCGGATTCGCCGCTGTGGTCGCGGTGGTTGGTGTCGCCGCTGTCGTCGGTGTCGTCATGCAGGTTCTCCTGGAGTTGGTCGTAGCGGTGAAGCGCATGCGGGCGCACGATCACATCGCGTTCTCGCAGATGCTCGGGTAAGGTCACGGCCCGCGGCGGTTCGCCGCGCTGGTGGCGCGCTCGCTCCAGCGCCAGGCGCACGGCATTGGGGTGCGGCACGTCACGGCCCAAGGCCTCGGCCACGGCCAGGCGCAGTTCGGTGACCGGGTACTGCCCGAGCAAGCGCTCCAGCGCCGCGGTGACCGAGCCCAGGTTGTAACCGCGCGCCGCGGCGCCGGTGAGCAGTTCGCTGATCTGGGGCACCGCGCGCACCAAGGCGTCGGTGGCGCGATGGCGGCGGCTCGCGCGCTTGGCGGCCACCAGCGCTTCCAGATGCGCCGGGGTTTCGATCTGCTCGCCGCGGCCCCAGCAGCGCGCATGCTCGGCGAGCACGCTCACCCCGTCGGTGATGGTCACGCGCGCGGTATCGGCGAGCACGATGAGCGTGCGCTGCACCTGTGTGTGCGGCACCGAGTAGTCATTCAGATCGAAGCGCGCGTAAGGGGTCTTGCCAATGCTCACCTCAACGCGTTCGGCCAGGGGCCAGGCGTCGCCCGGCAGGGGCAGCAGCAACGAGCGCTCCTGCTCGAAGGCCTGGCCGACCGTGACTTCAGAGTCTTCGGGCCAGGCACGCTCGAGCGCCGGGCCGTTGCACCAGGCGCTTGCCTGGGCATTGAGGTCGTCCAGGCCGGTGAAGTCGCGAGCGGCGAAGAAGGCGTCGCGCACGAAGCGGATGGCCCGCTCCACGCGGCCCTTCTCGTTGCCGCGCGCCACCGCCACGGGCCGCGGTTCGTAGCGATGGTGGGCGGCGAAGGCGAGCAAGGCCGGATGGAAACGGATGGCATCGCCATGGCGTTCGAGCACCGCGCTCTTCAGGTTGTCGTACAAGGCCACGCGCGCGATGCCGCCGAAGGCCAGGAAGGCCCCGGCGTGGCCGGCCAGGAAGCTTGGCGTGCGCGCATCCAGGAAGAAGCGCAGGTAGATCCGGCGCGAGTAGCTCAGCACCATCACGAAGGCCATGAGCGGGCGAGAAGCGCGGCCGATTGGCAGATGGCCGAAGTGCGCCCAGTCCACTTGCATCTGTTCGCCGGGCAAGGTGCGAAGCCGCAGGTACGCCTCGGGGCTGCGGCTCGGTCGCAGCAGTGCCACGCGATGCCGGAACTGGCTGGGACTGCCGCGGTAGCCACGCGCTTGCACCATCGCATACAGCCGGGCGGCGGTCAGGGCCGGGAAGCGCTCCAGGGTGTCGGTGATGAACGCGACATACGGATCCACGCCAGAGGGCCGTGCGCGCTCGTGCGGCCTGGGGATGCCCGCCTGCGCGAGCACCCGGGCAACCGTGGTGTGGTGCACGCGCAGTTGCCGCGCGATGGTGTTCACCGGCCACCGTTCGGCGAAGTGGTAGCGCAGGATCTGGGCTTGCAGGGCGGGGGAAATGCTCATCGCTTCCGGGTCCGGGGTGGCCCGTCGCGACGACGGCGCGGTCGCAGGAAGTCCAGCCGCACGGCCGGACCCCAGCGCGCGCCACAGAAGTGGCAGGCGTGAACCGCTGGTGTCGCCGGTATCGGCAAGTGGATCGGCACCGACACCGCGATCATCGGCGGCATGGCGTTCAGTAGAGCATCGGTGAGCGGCGCGGCGGAACCGTGATGCGTCACGATCTTGCGCCGCTGCCGATAGCGCCGGGCGCGAGCGGCATGGGCGAAGCGCCCCCGGCGCGATCTCTGGTAGCGCGCGCCGGCTTGCCGCTGTGCCAAGCGCCGGGCCCATTGCGCGCAGCCGCGGCCACAGTAAATCTGGCCCCGATCACAGCGCCGGCAAATCCACACCGTGTCGCGGCAACGGGCGCACAAGAACTGCCGCCCGGGCTGTTCCATCGGCGCTCAACTCCGGCCACCGACAGAGCACTGGACGCCACGGAAAACCAGTGCAAAACTGATCTCTGCACTGATGCCCAGCACGGTGTGGGGCGCGGCGACGAATCACTTGCGAGGTGCGATCGTCGTCGCGCTCGTTTCTCTTCGATGGTGTAGCGATTATCTCGGGAACGGTGCCGTCCTGGCACAGCGCATCCGCCGCCTCCCCAATCGCCCGATCCGGTCGCCGGCAACCGCTCGCGTGACCCTCACGCCTTTACGGCAGCAACGTCCCCGGCGCAAGACCTCCGACTACGCGTCGCGGCAAATAGCCGCGCTTCCTGACAGCCGCTTACACCAGATAGACGCGCCGGCCCAGATAGAACACGGACTGTGGCGTGTGCCGGCTGCGGCAGCCGTCGAGGTTGCAGCAGAAACTGTGACGCCGGTAACAGACCTGGCGCAGTTCAGGGGGAATGCCACGCGGCTTGCGAGGATAGCGCGCGCTGTGCAGCACACCGCCGCAGGCGCAGCCAGCCGCGCGAACCCGGGCGGCACGTTCCTCGTCAGCCTCGGTGAGCAGGGTGTGCAGCTTGGGGTCGTGCAGGAGGGTATGGCACACTTGACGGGTCTCTTCGTTCTTGATCGGTGGGGGG
>JAYVWK010000424.1:0-5173 GCA_043786185.1 Burkholderiales bacterium | reverse complement strand
ACCTTCTGCATGAACTGCTGGCTTCGTTCCTTGTTCATGATCGCTCAATCTCCGGTGAGTGTTGTGCGCGGTCAGTCGCGCAGGGTTCTGGCATAGATGCCGGCGAAATGTGCGCCACAGTCCCCGTTGCTGGTGAGTATCGCCTCGTCTGCGCTAAAGACTAAGTCGAACTCGCAAGATTCTGTCACGGGCGGGAGGCGACCAAGCAGGCGCGGCCGCATGCGCAAGCGGATACCCTGGCCGCGCGCAGCCAGTGCGGACGACGCATCGGCGTGCGGGTCCGGCTGCGCCTGCGCCTGCCATGCGACGGCCATCGGCGTGGTCGCCAGGCCGCGCGCTTCGAGCGTACTTGGTGCGCGAGCATCTACCTCGATCTCTAGGCTTGCCGCGCTGCTGCCATGACCGCTACGCTCGTAGCGGCCTTCGAGCCCGAGCAAGGGATGGGTCAGCCAGGCCAGGTGACTGGTGTATTCATGGGTCAGTGCCTCGACCGTGCTTTCGTACAGGCCGCGCGACCTGCGCCATAGCAGATGACGCTCGCGCACATGAACATACTGCAAGGCAGTCAAACTGCGGATACGTTCGCCATAGGCAATCCATACCGTTTGGTCGAGTTGCGACAATGCCGGATCGGAGCAGATCACGCGATTGAGCTTGCTGCGGGCGCGGCCGCAGTCAAAACTTGCCGCCGCCGCTTGCTGGATCGGCAGCCATGCGACACAGGCCCACACGCAAGCGGCAAGCGCACGCGGTGTCGCAATCATGTTGCGAGAAATTCGCGCAGTCGCGCGCGATTCGGCTTGTTGATCACGCCGCGTTCGGTGATCAACGCATCCACTAAGCGGGCGGGGGTGACATCGAAGGCCGGATTGGCGACCGCCACCCCGGCCGGTGCCCAGCGCATGACGCCGAAACCCGCGACCTCTGCGGCCGCGCGTTCCTCGATCGGAATACCCGCGCCGCTGCGTGTGGCCGTGTCTATGGTCGAGAGCGGGCAGGCGACATAGAACGGAATGCGATGATGGCGTGCCAGCACCGCCAGCGCGTAGGTGCCGATCTTGTTGGCCACGTCGCCATTGGCTGCGACGCGGTCGGCGCCGACGATGACCGCATCGACGCGGCCGGCCTGCATGAAATGTGCTGCCATGTTGTCGGTGATCAGCGTGCAGGGGATGTTTTCCTGCATCAGTTCCCATGCCGTCAGGCGCGCACCCTGCAGGAAAGGACGGGTCTCGTCGACCCAGACTAAGGCGATCTTCGCGCGCGCCGCGCGCACCACACCCAGGGCCGTACCGTAGCCCGCGGTCGCCAGCGCCCCCGCATTGCAGTGTGTCAGGACGCGCGCGCCTTGGCGCAGCAGGGCGGCGCCATGACGTCCCAGGGCACGATTGATCGCGATGTCTTCGGCGTGCATGCGGCATGCCAGTCGCTCAAGGGCCGTGAACAGACGCTCGCTGTCGCCGTGGTGGGCATCGATCGCGGCGCGCACCCGGTCCAGGGACCAGAACAGGTTCACCGCGGTGGGCCGGGTTGCCGCGAGCGCGCGGGCACCGCTTGCCAGGGCGATGCGCGCCGCGGTGATCGGTCGGCTGCGCAGGCGCGCGGCTTCAAGCGCCATGCCATAAGCCGCGGCCACGCCGATCGCCGGCGCGCCACGCACCACCATGCTGCGGATCGCTCGGGCCACGCCCGCAGCACCGGTGCGCGGGCTGTAGCTGCGCCATGCGATTCGGCGCGGCAGCACGCGCTGATCGATCAGTTCAAGCGCCGGAACGGCGCCTGCGATCCAGCGCAGGGTTTGGATTTCAGGCATTGCCGATCTCGCGGAATGGGGAAAACACAGTTTGCCAGGCCGGGGCGGCATCAACCACATCGACCCCGCCGAAGGCGCGCACCAGGCGTTGCAGGACATCGGCGCAGGTCGGGTCATCAGCGGTCGCGGCTGTGCAGTGCAGGCCGAGAAAGGCGGGTGTGTCGAACAGTGTGGTGACCTGCGCATGCGCGGCGATTGCCGCGACCGCGGCGCCGCGTTCGAGCAGTTCACTGATCAGCGCGCCGCGTTCCATGGCGCGGTCGATCACATATACCCGTCCGGCCAGGGGCAGATCGCGCGCTACGCGTGCTTCGAAGCCGGCATACTCAAGCTCAGCCATGCGCAGCAGATGCGTTCCGACGGTCGCGTACCGGTTAAGCGCGGTCGCGCGCGCGATGATCGCCGCATCGTGCGCGTAGACGTCGGCGGCGATGTCGGCATGCCGCTTGGTGACGCCCAGGGCCAGCATGCCGAAAGCCGGGTCGAGCGCGATGCGCGGTGCGCAGTCGACGACCTTACTGCCTTCCAGATAGCCGCGGTATGCCGATGCGAAGCGCTCGACATCACGCCCGACCAAGGGTATGCGCTTGGTGAAAATGGCGTGACCGGGGGTGGACGGTCCGTGGTTTGTGATAGCGGCGAGATCGCTGCGGCCGGTGAAGGCGCGCATTGCCGCGTCGTCGCGCAGCGTGGCGACCAGCGCGCGACCGGCACTGCGGCAGGCGTCAGCGCGCAGCCGCGCGATTTCAAGCAGGGTTTGCCGTGACAAATCCGCAGGCCTGCAGGCGTTGTCAGCCGGCGGATTCGGCGCGCCATGCGCATCGAGATAGGCGTCGGCGCGATTGGCCAACCCCAGCATGCGCTCGTAGGCTTCGCCGGCGCTATGCCCCCAGGCGAGCGCGCCGTGGTGCGCAAGAATCAGCCCATCGGCCAAGGCCGCGTCGGCGGCGTGCCAGGCGGCCACACAGGCGCGCGCCAGCGCAACGCCAGAATGCTGGTAATCAACCACCGGTGCGCTGGTCCCGAAGGCGGCGCGCAGGTGCGTGGCGGCGCGCCGCGTATTGGCAATCGCCAGGATCGACGCGGCATGCGTGTGGATCACATGTGCGGGCGGCAGGCCGGCGTGCATCAGGGTTTCGATCGACGGGCGCGGCGCCTGAGGATCAAGCACATGGGGGGCCAGTGCCGCATACATGCGGCCGTTTTCCAAGCCGGCATCATCAAGCAGGGCGCGGGTTGCCGCCAGGTCGAGCGGAGTGTAGTCGTGCGCGCTGACCCGTGCGAGGTCCGCGCCGCTGCCCTTGACGTAGAGCACTTGTCGCCCGTCGCGTTCGAGCTTGACCGAGGTATTGCCGCCGCCGTGCAGTACCAGTTCGGCTTCTGCGCCGATCAGGCGTGCGGCGTGCAGGGCCTGTGCCAGCGGCTCTGGCGCGGGCATGCTTGCGCTGGCCCAGCGGCTTTGCAGCATCGCGCTTTTCGCTCCTGACCCATCGTATGCCGGTGAGCGCCGATTATAATTTGGTGGTGACGAATTCCTCGAGCGCAGATGCAGCGCAGGTGCTTGTCGGCACTTGGGCTGGGCTGGGTGACGACGCGCGCCGGGTGCGCGAGGCGGTCTTCGTAGGCGAGCAGGGGATCGCGCGCGAACTCGAATGGGATCAGTGGGACGCAGTCTCGGTCCATGCCGTCGCGCGTGACCGGCGCGGCATGGTCATCGGTACCGGGCGCCTGCTGCCCACGCAGTTCGACCCGGACAACACTGGCGTCGGCCACATCGGGCGCATGGCGGTTTTGACACAGGCGCGCCGAGGTGGCATCGGCGGCCTGATTCTCGCCAAGCTCATGCATGAGGCGCGCCAGCGAGGCTGCACGGCAATCGTCCTCAATGCGCAGACTTATGTCGCGGCGTTTTATGCCGCGCACGGTTTTGTCGCGTTCGGGCCTGCGTTTCTCGAAGTTGACATCCCGCACGTAAGCATGCGCGCACCACTCTGACGGGTCCGGCTTGAATTTCATCGACAGCCCGGCCTTTTACCTGATGGCGATTCCCGCGGTCCTGTTGAACGGCATCTCCAAGGGTGGATTCGCCGGGGCTTTTGCGGGTCTCGCGGTCCCTTTGATGGCGCTGGTGATTGCGCCGGTGCAGGCGGTCGGCGTGATGCTGCCGATCCTGATTTTCATGGATCTGTTCGGGCTCACGCAGTTCTGGCGCAAAGCGGATTTCAGGGTTCTTGCCACCATGCTCGGTGGCGGGTTGCTTGGCACCTTCATCGGATAGGCGACTTATCCGTGTGCTCGACGAGAACTTTGTGCGCGTCATCGTCGGCTTGATCGCGGTGGTGTACCCGCTATCGCGCTGGCTGCTGCCGGCAGCGCGCAAGCCGGCGCAGTCAAGCCTTGTGCGCGGCAGCTGCTGGACCTCGATTGGCGGCTACACCAGCTTCGTGGCGCATGCCGGCGGTCCGCCGATACTTGTGTATTTGATGCCTCTGCGTCTGAAGAAGGCGGTGCTGGTGGCAACCAATGGCGTATTCTTCGCCTATCTCAACCTGATCAAGCTGCCTCTATATGCAATGCTGGGGCAGATCAATCTGACCAATCTGGGAACCGCCCTGATACTCTGCCCGTTGGTGCCGATCGGCATCAAACTGGGGATCTGGCTGCAGGGCAAATTCACCAACGAGCAGTTCTACCGCATCGGCCAGATCTGCGTCTTTCTCACCGGCAGCAAGCTTTTGTTCGACGGCCTGCGCAACCCTTTGATCCTTTGATGACAGCAATTCCGATGCAAGCGGCGCGCCGCGACGTCGCGGTGATCAGCGTGATCGGCGTGGCGCACGGCCTGTCGCATTTCCTGCAACTGGCGATGCCCACCCTGTTTCTTTCGATTCGCCACGACTGGGGCATTTCGTTCGCTCAGCTTGGTTTGGCATCCACTCTGTTCTTTGTCGCCTCCGGCATTTGCCAGACCATTGCCGGCTTCGCGGTTGATCGCTTCGGGGCGCGGCCGGTGTTGTACAGCGGCCTGGCCTTGATGTCAGGCGGCGTCGGCCTGATGGGCCTGGCGCCGAATTTCGAGGCGCTGCTGGTGTGCTCGGTGATCGCCGGTATCGGCAACAGCATGTTTCATCCGGCCGACTACGGCATTCTCAACGCCAGTGTCAGCACGCAACGTCTTGGTCCGGCTTTCAGTGTGCACGGCATCACCGGCAACATCGGCTGGGCGCTGGCGCCGCCGGTGATGACCGCCTTCGCCCTGTGGTTTGGCGGTTGGCGCGGTGCGCTCATCGGTGCCGGGGTTCTGGGATTCATGGTGTTGGCGCTAGTGGTCGCCAGGAGCGAACTGTTCGAACCCTTGCC
>JAYVWK010000423.1:0-2625 GCA_043786185.1 Burkholderiales bacterium | reverse complement strand
AAGCATGCTCTACGCCGCGCTGAAGCGTCCGGCGCCGCGCATCGCGGCCATCGACGAATCCCTGCTCTGGGCCGGCGTGCTGCTGCTCGGACTCGGGCTGGTGATGGTCTACTCGGCCTCGATCGCGATCGCCGAGGCTGGCCGGCAGACCGGGTTCCATGCCCACTACTACCTGCTGCGCCACGGTGGCTTCCTGTTGCTGAGCCTGCTCACCGGCGCGATCGCGTTCCAGGTGCCTTTGCGACTGTGGCAGACGCTGGCACCGTGGCTGTTCATGGGCAGCGCAGCGCTGCTGGTGATCGTGCTCATTCCGGGCGTCGGCCGCGAAGTCAACGGCAGCCAGCGCTGGCTGCGGGTACCGGGGTTCGGCGTCCAGCCCTCGGAACTGGTGAAACTGTGCGCGGTGCTCTACGCCGCCGACTACACCGTGCGCAAGGCGGCGTTCATGGGCAGCCTGCGGCGCGGCTTCATGCCGATGCTGGCCGTGATGCTGTTCGTCGGCACGCTGCTGCTGCAGGAGCCGGATTTCGGCGCCTTCGCCGTGATCACGGCGATCGCGATGGGCATCCTGTTCCTGGGCGGCATGAACTGGCGGCTGTTCGCTGCGCTCATCGTGCTGCTGGTCGCCGGCTTCCTCCTGCTGATCTGGACCTCGCCCTACCGGCTGCAGCGCGTCACGGGTTTTCTCGATCCGTGGTCGGAGCCGTTCGGCAAGGGCTATCAGCTGTCGCATGCGCTGATCGCTTTCGGCCGCGGCGAATGGCTTGGCGTCGGGCTCGGGGCCAGTGTCGAGAAGCTTTTCTACCTGCCCGAAGCGCACACCGATTTCCTGCTCGCGGTGATCGCCGAGGAACTCGGGTTCGCCGGCGTCATCGTGGTGCTCGCCCTGTTCACATGGCTGGTCGCGCGTGCGTTCGCGATCGGCGGCCGGGCGGCGAAGCTGGAGCGCTACTACTCGGCCCTGGTGGCGCAGGGGATCGGCCTGTGGATCGGCGCGCAGGCGCTGATCAACATCGGCGTCAACATGGGGGTGCTGCCCACCAAGGGGCTGACCTTGCCGCTGTTGTCGTTCGGTGGCAGCGGCCTGGTCGCCAATGTCGTGGCGCTGGCGATGCTGCTGCGGGTCGATGCCGAGAATCGGGAACTCATGCAGGGGAGAAGCGCATGAGCCACCGAGCAGGGGCCCCGCATCGCGGGGATGGGAGCACGGCGAATGCCTTCGGAGGCCGACGCGAAATCGTTGAGCCTTCGACACTGATGCAAGGAGGCAGAAGCGCATGAGCCACCGAGCAGGGGCCCCGCATCGCGGGGATGCGAGCACGGCGAATGCCTTCGGAGGCCGACGCGTGGTCGTCTGGCCTTCGACACTGATGCAAGGAGGCCGAAGCGCATGAGCCACCCGATGCATGCGCGGGCCGAGGCGCGCACCATTCTCGTCATGGCTGGTGGTACCGGCGGACACGTGTTTCCGGCGCTGGCGGTGGCGGAGCATCTGCGCGCCCGCGGCTGGCGCGTGGTCTGGCTCGGATCGCGTCTGGGCATGGAAGCCGATCTGGTGCCGCGGCACGAATTCCCGATCCGGTTCATCCGGTTCGCCGGTCTGCGCGGCAAGGGCCTGCTGCGCAAGGCGCTGTTGCCGGTGAATCTGCTGATCGCCCTGTGGCAGTGCGCTTGCGTCATCTTCCAGGTCAGGCCCGACGTGGTGCTGGGCATGGGCGGCTACATTTCGTTTCCAGGCGGATTGATGGCGGCATTCCTGCGCCGGCCGCTGGTGCTGCATGAGCAGAACGCGGTGGCCGGTCTCGCCAACAAGGTCCTGGCGAAAATCGCCGATCGCCGGCTCGCGGGATTTCCCGATGCATTGCGCAAGGCAACCTGGACCGGCAATCCGGTGCGCGCGGAAATCGCGGCGCTGCCCGAACCGGCCGCGCGTTTCGCCGGGCGCATCGGCCGGCTGCGCCTGCTGGTCATCGGTGGCAGTCTCGGTGCCCGCGCCCTCAACGATGTCGTGCCGCGCACCCTTGGGACATTTGCACCCGATGCGCGTCCGCGGGTGCGGCACCAGTCGGGCGCGAAGCAGATCGAGGCGCTGCAAGCGAACTATCGCGCGGCCGGCGTCGAGGCTGATTGCGTCGCCTTCATCGACGACATGGCGGCAGCGCTCGGCGACGCCGATTTCGTCATCTGCCGCGCCGGCGCCCTGACCGTGGCCGAGCTCGCCGCGGCCGGGGTCGCCTCGATCCTGGTCCCGTTTCCGTATGCGGTCGACGATCACCAGACCGCGAACGCGCGCTTTCTCGCCGATGCCGGCGCCGGGGTCCTGCTGCCGCAGACCGAACTCGACGTCCAGCGACTCGCCGACATGATCGGCGCCTTCACGCGCGAACATCTGCTGGACATGGCGAAGCGTGCGCGAGCGCTGGCGAAGCCGGCAGCGACCCGGGTCGTTGCCGACGCATGCATGGAGGCCGCAGCGGCATGAAGCACAAGGTCAAGCACGTGCACTTCGTGGGCATCGGTGGTGCGGGCATGAGCGGCATCGCCGAGGTTCTGCTCAACCTGGGTTACCAGGTGAGCGGGTCGGATCTGTCCGACGGGCCAGTGACGCAGCGCCTGCGACGGCTT
>JAYVWK010000422.1:0-11766 GCA_043786185.1 Burkholderiales bacterium | reverse complement strand
AACCCGGAAATGCGCGCCTTTTACCGCGCTTTTCGAGTTCTGTCTGGCATCTGAAAATCCAATAATGGACTCAAGTAAATCGCCGCTTTGCCGTTAACGCGCCGCCGGCGCCACCGCATTGATGCGACAGGAGTCCGACATGGAAACCAATATTGCCCTGAAAAATCGCGCCGACGACACCGAATACGCTGCGCGCGACCAATCGGCAGAAGTTTCAGGTTCGCCCGGCCAGGCGAGCGATGGAACGGTGAATTCACGGGCAGAGCTGCGCGCCATTCGCGAAGCCTTCGCACGCGTCGAAGCCGAAGCCAAGGCCACCAGCGCGGCGCAGAATCGCGCCCATGCCGAGGCGCGGGCACGCGACCTGGCCGAAACCCGCGCCGCGATCGAACGCGAGGCCACCGCCGCAGCCAACGAGCGTGCGCGCTCCGAGGAAGCCGCGATACTCGGCCAGCGCCAACGCCTGGAATCCGAGCACGCGGCGCGCGCCGCCAGCGAGCAACACACCAAAGCGGTCGAAAGCGAAATCGCCGAATTGAAACGACGTGCGGAAGCCGACACCCATGCCGCGCAGGCTGCCGCCCAACGGGCGCAGGCGCAGATCGACGCACGCGCGCAAATCGCCGAGCAGATCGAAGCCGAAGCCACCCTCACCATCCACGCACGCGCCGCCGCCGAAGCCGCGCGCCAGCGTGCCGAGGCTGCACGCGGCTCGGTCGAGGCCGCGGTGCGCGAGACCGAGGCCGCACGCAGCGCCGCGATCGAACGTCAGGCCGCCGAACACGCCGCCTTGCAGGAGGCAAGAGAACGCGCGCTTTCCGAAACCGCACTCACCGCCGCCGCGCGCCAGCGCACGCTGGCCGACCACGCCGCGCGCGAAAGTGCCCTGCATCGCCTGCGCGTGCAGCGCGAAGCCACGCAACGCGCCGCGGGACGTGAAGCCGGTGAGCGTGCATTGCAGAATGCGCTGATCGCGCGCACCGTCGCCGAAGCTCGAGCGAGTGAGCAAGCGCGTGCCCTGGCTGCGGAGGAACAAACCGCTCTGCGCATGGCGCGTGCGCGCAACCGGGCCGATCGGGCCGCCGGCGAGGCGGTACACCTGCGCCTTGTTGCCGAGAACCAACTGCGCATGGTAGCCGAGGCGCGTGCGCAAGGCGACGCGCAAGCCGCGGCGGCCACCACCGCGCGCGCCGCAGCTGAAGAGCGCATGCGTAGCGCGACCGTCGGCCGCATCGAGAGCGACCGCCGACTGCAAGCCGCGATTCTGGCCAACACCGAAGCCACCACGCGCGCAGACATCGAGGCCGCCCGGCGTGCGCAAGCCGAAAGCCGGGCTGCCGAGGCCGCGCAAGCACGCGCCATCGCTGACGAGAAGGCCGCCGCCGCCGCGCTGGCGCGCGGTGTCGAGGAACAACGTGCCGGCGAACTGGCGCGCGCGCGCGAAGAGGTTGAAGCGAGCGCCGACGCAATGGCCGCTGCCCGCAGTGCCGCCGAGCAGGAAGCCATGGCCCAGGCCGGCACTCGCCTGGCCACCGAAGCCGCTGCCAAGGCGGCGGCACTGGCGCGCTGGCGCGCGGAAAAGGAACTCGATGCAGCCGCCGCCAAGCGCGCAGCCACCGAAGAAGAAGCAGCTGCGCAAGTCCAGGAGCTATTGCGCATCGAACAAAAGGCGGTCGCCGCTGCAGCCAGGCGGCTGGAGGCCGAGCAGGCGGCGCACCAGGCTTTGGCGCGTCGTCGCGAGCAGGACGTCAGCGCGACACGGGCGCGCAAGCGCCGCGCGCGCCAGGAAGCCCAAGCCGCGCATCAGGCGGCGCAGGTGGCAGCGGTTGCCAGCGAGGCGGCCGACGCAGCGCTGCAGCGCAGCCAGGCAGATGCCGCCGCCACCCTCGCGGCCAGCGACCGGGTAGCCGCGGAGCGCCGTGCCGAAGCTATCGCCATCGCTGCGGCGACACAGGAGAACGCCGCCACCGAGGCCGCACAGTTACGCGCGGAAGCCGATGCCGCGGCGCTGCGCCAAGCACGTGAACGCGCCAACGCCGAGTCATCCGCGGCGCGCATCGCTGCCGCCCGCGGAGCCGCCGAAGCCGCGATCGCCAACGCCGTCACCCAGGCCGCGCGTCATGACGAACAGGCGCTCGCGGACCTTGATCAGACACAACAGGCGGCCCGCAAGGCGCTGGACGAAGCGGCCAAGCGCGCCGCCGCTGAATTGCGACAGCTCGAAAACACCCGCCTTCGCCTGCAGGCCGAAGTGCACGCCCGCGTAGCGGCGGAAGAACGCGCGAACGCCGAACGAAGCGGGCGTATCGCAGCGTTGATGAAGGCGCGTAACAACTCACGCGCCGCACGCGAAGCAGCGGCACGGGCCTCAGCCGACCAAGAGCAAGCCCATCTGGCACAGGAGCGTGTCCGAGCCGATCGCAGCGCACGTGAGGAACAAGAGGCCGCCAACCGCATCGAGCGCGAGCGGATCGAGAAAACGCAGGCTGCGCTTGAGGCCAGTCGCTTGGCCAACGCCGCAGCCTACGAAGAATCGCGCGCCGCGACGGCACTGGCACAAGCCGAGGCCGAACGTGCCGTGGCCAATCAAACCGCGACAGACGCCGCGCGCGAACGCATCCTGGCAGAGGAGAGAGCACGCGCCGGAGCGCTTGATCGAGCCGGCAGAGAAGCTGCCGCCCGCAGCCTGGCGGCCGAACGCGCGGATGCGGAGCAAGCAGCCGCCCTGCTGGCCGAACGCGCCGCCGCGGCCGAGCGCGAGGCGATCGATGAGGCACGCGGCGCCGCTACAGCACAAGCGCAACGGCTGCAATTGGCCCAGGCAGCGGCACAAACCCAGGCACTGGCCGCGCAACAGCAGGAGGCGCTGGCGAGGATCGACAACGAACATCGCGCCAGTGCAGAGGTCGCGGCAAACAAGGCGCGTGCGCGCACTGCCGCGGTCGCGGCGCTGATCGCGGCGATGCGGGCGCGCGGCGAGGCGGAGCAACAGGCAGCGCTGGAAGCGCATACCCGCGCCAACGCGCAAACCCAGGCGCGCGATAGCGCAAAGGCGCGCGCCGCAGCGGAGCGGTCGGCGGCGGCTGCCGCACTGCGCGCGACGCGCATGCACCGGCATGCAGCCGATGCCGCACGCGAGGCCGGCCGTGAAGCCCGGCGCAGAACCCGCATCGACTTGTTGCACGCGCACGCCGAGAAGGAGCGCGCCGCGGCGCAAGCCGCGGCCGCCACCGCGACACAACAACGCGCGCAGGCGCAGGCGCGCGCCGGCGCCTGCGCTGCAGCACGCGCAACGGCGGAACGCGATGCAGAAGCCGCCTGCCTGCAACGTGCTGGTGCGGAAGAAGAAGCGCGAAATGCGGCAAATGAGCGCAAGGAGGTCGAATTGGAAGCACTGGCAGCCGCGCGGCGGGTGACCGCGATGCAGCATGCACACCTGGAAAGAAAACGTGCGGCCAACAGTGCCGCGTTGCAGACGGCAGCCGCTAGAGCGGCGCTGGCGCGCGCCGAACAGGAACGAGCGCAAGCGCAACAGGAAGCGACAACAGCCGCCGAGGCTCGGATTGAGGCGGAGCAGGTACTGCAGGCGGCGGCGAGTGCCAAGGCCACCGCCGAAGCCGAAAACACCCACCTGATCAATACCCGGATCGCAGCCGAAGCGGCCGCGCGCGATGCCGCCGCCCTGGCCTGTGCGGCGGAAGCACGAGCCGTCGATCTGGCGCGACAGGCGCGCGCCGCCTGCGCGAGCCGCCAAGCGCGCGCCACCAAGGCCGCAGACGAAGCGAGCCGACGCGTGGAAAGCGAGGCTCTGCTGGCGCTTGCAATTCAGGAGCGTGCCGGCGCGGACAGCGCGGCGGCCGATGCTGCGATGCAGGCCAGCGCCGCCCAGGAAGCGCTGACGGCTTGCAGCCTGGAACGGGAGAGCGCCCAGCGCCGCGCGGCCCAACACCTGGCAGCGCGGCTGGAAATCGAACGCACGGCACAAGCGACTGCGCATGAGGCCACCGTCGCTGAGCAAGCCGCCCGGACGCTGGCGCAAAGCGCGGCGCAGGCATGTGCGCAACGTCACAATGCGGCGCAGGAAGCGTCACTGGAGCACCAGCGCCGCATCGCAGCCGAAAAGGCTCTGGCAAGCGCGGCGCAAACGCAGACTGTGGCCGATGCTGCCTGCACCGCCCTGCTCCGGGGGCGCGAGAAGGCATTGCGGGAAGCGCAGGCCGAGGCACAAACAAGGCGTGCAGCGCTACAGCGCGCAAACGAGCTACTGGCAGCCAGAATCACCATTGAAAAGCAGACCATCGCGGCTGCAGAGGAGGCTCTGCGCGTCGAAGAGAATGCGCACGCGGCGGCACTTGAGGCTAAGGCGCGCTTTGAACAACGCTGCGAGCTGGCGCAAGCCAGCGCGCTGGCGGCAACCGAGCGTGCCGCTGTCGAGGAACAGTTGGGCCGCGTTGAAAGCGAGCGTGCCGCAGCCGAGAAGGATGCCACCGCCAGCGCCGCCGCACGCATTGAAACGGTGCAGCAGGCGCAGGCCGCCGCGTTCGAGCGCGCACAAGCGGAACTGCATGCGCTGGCGGGCACGCGAGCGGCCGAACAAGAGGCCGAGGATGCCCACGCACGGCGACTCGCAGTTGAGGCTACTGCGGCTAAGACAGCGCAGCGAGCGCACGAAATCGAGACACGTGCCGCTGCCGAACAGGCACAAGTGGCACTGGCTGAAAAGGAGGCGCAGGCCAGCGCGGCGATCGAGGCACAGTTGGCCGTCGCTCGCGAGGCGGAAGTTCTTGCCCGGACCGCCCGCGAACTGGCACAGGCGCGCGTCGATGAAGCCGCGGCGGTGCGCGTCACGCAAGCGGTACAAGCGGAATCGCTGCGTGCCACAGAGCGGAAAGCACTGGAGCAAAAGCAAGCCAGCGCACTCGAACGTGAGCGCATCGAGCTTGAAAATCAGGCAGCGCATGCGGCGCGCTTACGCGCCCTGGCTGAACGGCATGCCATCGCGGCCCTGAGTGCGAAGAAGACCGCCACACAGCGCGCCACGGACGCAGCTGCGCGACTGAGCACCGCTCTCGCGGCCAACACCAGGGCAGCCGACGAAGCAGCCTCACTGGCCTGCGAAAAGGAGCGCCAACAGGCAGCCCTGGCACACGCCGTCGCAGCCCGACTGGCGAGTGAACGCGATTGCGTAGCCGCATTGGCGCAGCGCCAAGCTGCCGAGGCGGCCGAAGCCGAGGCGGCGCGCACACGTGCTGCCATCGACGACGCGTTTGCAGCCGCCGCGCGCGCCCGCAAGGTCTTGCAGGCTCCAGGCGAACCGCGCGACCGCGCTCCGGCTGGCGCGAGAACGGGCCACCATGCGAGAGCACGGCGCCCTGTGCTGATAGGCACGCTGATCGGCCTGGTGGCACTGGCTGGCGCCGGCGCAAGCATTGGCTGGATCGATGTAGGCACGCGGGGTTCGGCCCGTACCATGCGGGTTCCGGCGACTGCGCCAGCCATGCCAGCCGCACCCTTGCGCATGAGCCGGGAACTGGCCAAGCCGCCTTCGACGCTGCCCTGATTTTGCAGTAACTGCCGATTGTCGCCGCATCGCACTGCAAAAGCGGCGGTGCGGGCATTAGAATCGTATCTTCGATACCTGATTTGGCACGCAATGCGATTTTCCAAGCGAAGCCTGCTGACCCTGCTCCTCTGGTTTGCCTCCGCCGCAGGCATGGCACAGAGCGACACCATCCTGATCGGCCAATCGGTGCCGCTGAGCGGATCGAATCGCGAATTCGGGCAGGAAATCCGCGACGGCGCGCTGGCGTACTTCAAGAAGCTCAATGACGCCGGCGGCGTCGGTGGTCGGCGCATCGAGATGCTCACTCTGGACGATGGTAACGACACCAAGGTCGCCGCGGAGAATGGCCGCAAGCTGATCGAGGAACGCGGGGTGCTGGCCTTGTTCGGCTACGCCAGCGCGACATTGAGCCGGCCCGCCATGCCGTTCGCCGAAAAAAGTCGCACACCTTTCCTGTTTCCGTTCACCGGTGCCGATCCGATGCGCGTTTTCAATCGGGTCCTGTTCAATCATCGCGCCAGCTACGCCGACGAACTCGAAAAAATCGTCAGTCACTATGCGACCGTGGGCGTGAAGTCGTTCGGCATCCTGTTCCACGACGATGTAGTGGGTCGTGAAAACCTGTCGGCGGTGGAGCGCGCACTGCAAAAACGCAACTTCAAGGCCGCCGCGGCACTAGGCATCAAGCGCACCGAGCCGGATATCGCGGGTGCGGTCGCTATGGTGAGCAAGGCCAAGCCTGACGTGATGATCACCACCACGCTCTTCAAGCCTTCAGCCGACTTCATCAGGGGCGCCCGTGCGGCCAATCCGGGCATGCAGTTTGTGAGCACTTCGTTCGCCGGCCCCAACCTGCTGATGCGTACCCTCGGGCGCGACGGTGTCGGCGTAACCGTCGCTCAAGTCGTACCGCCGGTGACCAATCGCAACATTCCGATCGTCGCCGAATACATGGCTGCGTTCGAAAAATTCACCGGCAAGAAGGAATTCGGCGCCACCTCGCTGGAAGCCTATAT
Source organism: Burkholderiales bacterium (assembly GCA_043786185.1). Classification (GTDB taxonomy): domain Bacteria; phylum Pseudomonadota; class Gammaproteobacteria; order Burkholderiales; family JAEUOS01; genus JAEUOS01. The sequence continues at coordinate 5,187 of JAYVWK010000422.1, read as the reverse complement.
CGCCGCCAAGATCACCGCCGAAGGGATTCGCCGTGCCGGCGGCGCGCGCGCGACACGCGAGACACTGATCACCGCACTCGAAGGCATGCGCAACTACGATACCGGCGGCTACAGCGTGGGTTTCTCCAGCGAAAACCACAACGGCAGCAGCTTCACCGAGATCACCGTGATCAACAAGAACCTGCAGTTCGGTTACTGAGTGCGGCCACTTGCGGCAAACGCGAGAGGCGCACGCGCGGCGCCTTTTGCCATGCGATGGCGCTACCATAGCGCAGGCGCCGTTGGAATTGGCCGGACCCGGACACCCGTGCTGATTCAGCCGTTAGCGACGTTGTTGGGGCGCGCGCCAAAAGCATGTGCCACTACTTTGTCTTCCCCGCGCGCGGCCGCCTCAGTGCCAGAGCGCCGGGCCTCGAGTTGCGCCACGCGCTCAAGCAAGCTGTCAAACCTCTGATCGATTTCGGCGCCATGGTCAAACAGGCCGTTGAGCGCCTTGGAAAGTGGATCTTCGTCGCCGCCGGCGATGGCATAGGCTGAAAATCCCATCTTGGCCGTGTGCTCTTCGCGCTTCTGCGCAGCCGACTCTTCGATAATGCGCGCCGGTATGCCCACCGCCGTGGCACCGGCCGGCACATCCTTGACCACCACTGCGTTCGAGCCTACCTTGGCACCGGCATGCATGGTGATCGGCCCGAGAATCTTGGCGCCGGCCCCGATGACCACGCCGTTTTCAAGTGTCGGATGGCGCTTGCCGGCGTTCCACGAAGTACCGCCGAGGGTGACCCCATGGTAAAGAGTGACATCGTCACCAATCTCGGCGGTCTCGCCGATCACCACGCCCATGCCATGATCGATGAAAAAGCGCCGTCCGATGGTGGCACCCGGATGGATCTCGATTCCCGTCAGCCAACGCGCCAGGTGCGAGGTGAAGCGCCCCAGCCATTTGAAGCCGTGGCACCACCACCAATGCGCGACGCGATGCATCAGCAGCGCGTGGAAGCCCGGGTAGCAGGTAACGACCTCCCACACCGATCGGGCGGCAGGATCGCGATCGAACACGCTGCGGATGTCTTCCCGGATTTGCGTAAGCATGGACAATACCTTAACGATTTAATCGGATTTTACGCTTGTATCCGCCGGAACTGCAGTTCCCGACTGGGCATCTTCCTCAGGACGCCGCAACTGCCGCGATCTCTTCGGCCAGCTGCTTGACCAACACACCATCCTCGCCCTCGACCATCACCCGCAGCAGCGCTTCGGTACCCGAAGCACGCAGCAGAACCCGGCCACGCCCGGCCAGGCGCGCCTCGGCCGTCTTGGTTGCGGCCGCCAGCCGAGGGTTGTTTTGCCAGGCATCCCGGTCCGTCAAACGCACGTTGCACAGGGTCTGTGGATACAGCTGCAACTCACGCCCCGCCTCGGCCAACGTCTGGTCCGAGGCGCGCAATGACTTGAGCACCTGCAGGGCCGAGACAATGCCGTCGCCCGTAGTGTGGCAATCCAGACAGAGTATGTGCCCGGAGTTTTCGCCGCCATGGAACCAGCGCTTTTCATGCAGCAGTTCAAGCACATAGCGGTCGCCAACCTTGGCGCGCGCGAACGCAACCCCCAATCGCCCCATGGCCTGCTCGAAAGCCAGATTGGTCATGAGCGTACCGACTACGCCAGGCACCTTGCTGCTGATGAGGCGTTCCTTGACGATCAGGTACAGCAATTCGTCGCCATCATAGGTGCGCCCGCTGGCATCGGCCATCACCACGCGATCGGCATCACCGTCGAGCGCGATGCCGATGTCGGCGCGATGGGAACGCACCGCCTCGGCCAGCGCTTTCGGGTAAGTGGCCCCGACCCCTTCATTGATGTTGCGTCCGTTGGGCTGGTTGCCAATGGTCACGACTTCGGCACCGAGCTCATGAAACACATGTGGTGCGATGTGATACGCGGCGCCGTTTGCACAATCGACCACGATGCGCATGCCGTGCAGGTCAAGGTCGTAGGGAACACTGGCCTTGCAGAATTCGATATAGCGGCCGGCGGCGTCATCCAAGCGCCTGGCCTTGCCCAGCGAAGCCGAATCGGCGCAACCCATCGGCCGCTCCAGCTCGGCTTCGATCGCCAGTTCCACCGCGTCAGGCAGTTTGACTCCGCCTGCGGAAAAGAACTTGATGCCGTTGTCCTGATACGGATTGTGCGAAGCGCTTATGACAACCCCTGCCTGGGCCCGCACCGCGCGCGTCAGGTATGCCACCGCCGGGGTCGGCATCGGCCCTACCAGCATGACGTCGACCCCGGCGGCGGCAAATCCGGCTTCAAGCGCGGCTTCCAGCATATAGCCTGATACACGCGTGTCCTTGCCGATCAACACCACCGGATGCTCGGCACCGCCGATGCCTTGCTGCACCAGCACTCGACCTGCTGCATAGCCAAGACGCAGTACGAAATCGGGGGTGATCGGTACTTGCCCTACGCGCCCGCGAACGCCATCGGTACCAAAAAATTTTCTGCTCATGGAGTGTGCCGTGGTCTTGTCAGGAATCGTCCGCAGGCTGCGAGCCATTCACCGCCGCCCAGACGCGCAAGGCATCGCGCGTGGCCGCGACGTCATGTACGCGCAGGATTGTCGCACCGTTTTGGGCGGCGATCAGTGCGGCGGCGACGCTGCCATGGACACGCTGATCCGGTGTGGCCCGATCGGTGATCGCGCCGATGGTCGATTTGCGCGAAAGTCCCGCCATGATCGGAACCCCGATGGTGGCAAACGCCCGCAAGTCACGCAGCAATCGCAGATTGTGGGCAACGGTCTTGCCGAAGCCAAATCCGGGATCGACGACCATTTGCGCAAGCGCGACACCATGTACCTGCAGTTCGGCCACACGGCGCGCGAGAAAGTCGTGCACCTCCGTGACGACATCGGCATACTCAGGCCTGTCCTGCATGTTGGCCGGGGCGCGACGCATGTGCATGATCGCCAGAACCGTGCCGCTACGCGCCGCTTCGAGCGCCGCCAACTGCGCTCCCGGCTGCCGAAACGCCCAGATGTCATTGAGCATTGCTACACCATGCTGCGCCGCCAAACGCATGATTTCGGGCTTGTAGGTATCGACCGAGAGCGGCACGCCAAACCCGCTGCATGAGGTAAGGACTGGCAGCAGGCGGCGCTTTTCTTCCTCGACGGGCAGCGCTTGCGCACCGGGCCGCGACGATTCGGCGCCAATATCCAGGAGGTCCGCTCCCTCTTCGACAAGACGTGCCGCGTGACGGATCGCACAATCGGCATCGAGGTAGCGACCACCGTCGGAAAAGGAATCCGGCGTCACGTTGACCACGCCCATCAGCAAGGGCTGCGCCAGCAAGAAGCGCTTGCCGCACAGTATCAGGCTGGGCGTCACGGGCGGGGCGAGCAATTGAAAACGCCAGACCGCAGGGTCTGGCGTTTCAAGTCACTCGTATTGCCAATCCGCAAAGTGCGAACCGCTGCTGCGATATCAGGCTGCAGAAGTCGTAGTTGCAGGAGCGACGCCACCTGAGGCGCTGTCCTTGGGCGGTTGCGGTTGCGACTGCGGCGGCTTGGGTGGGCGCGGAGCGCGTCCGGCCATGATGTCATCGATCTGATCCGCATCGATGGTCTCCCATTCCAGCAATGCCTTGGCCATGGCGTGCATCTTGTCGCTGTTCTCCTCGATCAGCTTGCGCGCCAGGTTGTATTGCTCGTCGATGATCTTGCGGATTTCGACGTCCACTTTCTGCATCGTGGCTTCCGACATCTGCGTGGTACGGGTGACCGAGCGGCCGAGGAATACCTCGCCCTCGTTCTCGGCATACACCATCGGCCCAAGTGCATCGCTCATACCGTAGCGCGTCACCATGTCGCGCGCCATGTGGGTGGCACGCTCGAAGTCATTCGAAGCACCCGTGGTCATCTGGTTCATGAACACCTCTTCGGCAATGCGCCCGCCGAACAGCATGGCGATCTTGTTTGACATGTATTCGCGATCATAGGAATACTTGTCGCGCTCCGGCAGGGTCATGGTCACACCCAGCGCGCGGCCACGCGGAATGATCGTGACCTTGTGTACCGGATCGCACTTGGGCAGCAACTTGCCGATCAGCGCATGGCCCGACTCGTGGTAGGCGGTGTTGCGCTTTTCATCGTCGTCCATGACCATGCTGCGGCGCTCGCTGCCCATCATGATCTTGTCCTTGGCCATCTCGAAATCGTCCATGTCGACCAGACGCTTGTTGCGTCGCGCGGCGAACAGGGCTGCTTCGTTGACCAGATTGGCCAGATCGGCGCCGGAAAATCCCGGCGTGCCACGGGCGATGACTTCGCCCTTGACATCCGGCGCCAACGGCACCTTGCGCATGTGCACGGCAAGAATCTGTTCACGACCGCGAATGTCCGGCAGGGACACCACGATCTGACGGTCGAAACGCCCCGGGCGGGTCAAGGCTGGATCGAGCACATCGGGCCGGTTGGTGGCGGCGATCACGATCACGCCGACTCCGGTTTCGAAACCGTCCATCTCGACTAACATCTGGTTCAGGGTCTGCTCGCGCTCGTCATTGCCGCCCCCCAAACCGGCGCCACGTTGCCTGCCGACCGCATCGATCTCGTCGATAAAGATGATACAGGGCGCATGTTTCTTGGCATTCTCGAACATGTCGCGCACGCGGGCGGCACCGACACCGACGAACATTTCGACGAAGTCCGAGCCCGAAATCGAGAAAAACGGAACCTTGGCCTCACCCGCGATCGCCTTGGCCAACAGGGTCTTGCCTGTGCCGGGCGAACCCACCAGCAGCGCACCGCGCGGAATGCGCCCGCCAAGCTTCTGAAACTTGGAAGGATCCTTGAGGAACTCGACGAATTCCGCGACTTCCTCCTTTGCTTCGTCGCAGCCGGCGACGTCGGCGAAGGTGATCTGGTTGTTCGACTCGTCGAGCAGCCGGGCCTTGCTCTTGCCGAACGAAAACGCGCCGCCACGGCCGCCGCCCTGCATCTGGCGCATGAAAAATATCCATACACCGATCAAAAGCAGCATGGGGAACCAGGAGATGAAGATCGACAACAGCAAGGGCTTCTCTTCCTCGACCCGCACGTCGAACTTGACGCCGTACTTGACCAGATCACCGATCAGTCCACGATCCAGATACGTGACGTTGGTCCGCACTTTCTTGTCGTCAACC
>JAYVWK010000421.1:0-18545 GCA_043786185.1 Burkholderiales bacterium | reverse complement strand
CGCGCGGCACAGCGGCCGGCGCGATGACGCCCATGATGCTCATCGCACCGAAGCCAGGCAGGGTATCGCCGATCAGCGGCGCCTGCGGCTCCTGCGCCGAGCGTTTCGGGCTGGCCAGCGCGATCACCTTGAGCCGACCTTGTTTGACGAAGGGCATCGCCGCGTACATCACGTCGAACAACAGCGGCACGCGGCCGCCGATCACATCCTGCTGCGCCGGCGCGCTGCCCTTGTAGGGCACATGCACCATGTCGATTCCGGCCATGCCCTTAAGCAACTCGCCGGCCAGATGGGTGCCGGTACCGGTGCCGGGCGTGGCGTAACTCAAGGTACCGGGGTTCTTCTTCGCCCAGGCGATCAGCTCGGGCACGGTGTTGGGCTCGAATGAAGGATGGGCGAACAGCGCGAAATGTGCCTGCGCCAGTTGCGTGACGCCCGCCAAGTCCTTCAATGTGTCGTAAGGCAGACCGGGCTGCAGGCTGGGGTTGATGAATAGCGCGCTGATTGAAAGGCCCAGGGTGTAGGCGTCGGGCGGCGCCTTGGCTACGAAGTCGGTGCCGACCATGGTGCCGACGCCTGGCTTGTATTCGATCACCATCGGCTGCTTCCATACTTCCTGCATTCTTTGTGCAACCAGCCGCGCGATGGTGTCGGTCGGGCCGCCGGAGGCGAAGGGCACCACGAACTTCACCGGCTTCTGCGGCCAGGCGGCCGTTGCCTGCGCGAACACGTATGGTGCCAGCGGCAACATCGCGGCGGCTGCGAACATGCGGCGACGCACAGGTTTCACGGCGCCTCCCCGAGTGTTTGGTGACTGGCGAATATACCCGAGCCAACCGGCGTCCCGGCGCACGCTTTCAAGCCTGCCACACCCCGTAACCCGCCTCGCGCAGGCCGATCGCCAGCTCGACTTCCATCTCGCAGGCGGCGCCGTAGGGCATCGGGTTGTATACCGCATACAGTTGTGGCAACAGGCGCCGCCCATAGCGGGTGACGAAACGGTTGGCCTGGATGCCGGCCATGTGCTTGTCGAAGCGCAGGTCGGGCGAGAGGCCGGTCATGCCGACATACACGCAGGGCTTGCCGTAGTTGTAGTCGGGATTGGCCTTGCGAAAGCGCGGCTCGTCGAGAACGTCCAAGGTGAGCTCGACAACATAAACGCTATGGTGATGGCGGCGTGGCACGATCGCAGGGGTGCGGGAGGCGATGTGGGGACGCGCTACCATACGCCAATCGCGGCCACGCCGCAGTAGCTGCCACGCCGCCAATCCGCGCGCGTGGGCCGGCTCCAACCTTGCTTCCCCAGATGCCGGATTCTCCACAAAGCTTCGACTTCATCATCGTCGGCGCCGGCTCGGCCGGCTGCGCTCTGGCCTACCGGCTCACCGAATCGGGCCGCTACCGGGTGTTGCTCCTCGAGGCGGGCGAAGACGACCAGTGGATCTGGCTCAAGGTGCCGACCGGCATCGCCAAGGTGGTGGTGGGCGAGCGTGCGCTGTGGCGTTTCCACACCGAAGCCGAACCCGGCCTGGGCGGGCGACCGCTATTCTGGCCGCGCGGGCGCGTCACCGGCGGCACCGCCACCATCAACGGCATGTTCTGGGTGCGTGGCGACCCGGCCGAATACGATCACTGGCGCGATCTGGGCAACCCGGGCTGGGGCTACAGCGACGTGGCGCCGCTGTTCCGCCGCATGGAGGCCTATGCCGGTGGCGATGCGGCGGTGCGTGGGCGCGACGGGCCGCTTGCGATCACCGAGTACGGGCCACGCGATCCGCTGACGGACGCATTTCTGCGCGCCTGCGCCGAGGCCGGCTTTGCCGAGAATCCGGACTACAACGGTGGTAACTATTTCGGTGGCGGCCTGATGCAGCTTTCCACCCGTCGCGGCTTTCGCTTCGGTGTGCGTGAAGGCTATCTTTATCCGGCACTCAAGCGGGCCAAGCTCAAGCTTGTCACCGGCGCGGTGGTGACCCGCGTTCTGTTCGAAGGCACACGGGCTGCTGGTGTCGAATACCGGCAAGGCGGGCTCTTGCACAGCGTGCGTGCGGCGCGCGAAACCATCCTGTGCGCCGGCAGCGTGCAATCGCCGCAATTGCTTGAACTCTCCGGCATCGGCGGTGCCGCCCTGCTGGCGCGCTACCGCATCGCGCTCAAGCGCGACGTGCCCGGCGTCGGCGAAAACCTGCGCGATCACCTGCAGGCGCGCCTGATGGTCGAGGTGCGCGGTGTTGCGACGCTCAATTCGATTTTACGGAGCCCGTGGGCCAAGTTGCGCATGGGCGCACGCTGGTTGCTGCGGCAGGACGGCCTGATGAGCGTTCCGGGCGCCACCGCGCATGCCTACGTGACCACGCTGCCGGGGCTGACCCGGCCAGACGTCAAGCTGCAGTTGCATCACCTGTCGAGCCCCGACGAGCGCAATCCGAAACAGCTGGTGCTCGACGACAATGACGGTTTCTCGATCGGCGTGGTGCAGCAGCAGCCGGCTTCGCGCGGCAGCATCCACATCCGCTCGGCCGATCCGCTGGCGCCGCCGGAGATTCGCGCCAATTACTTAAGCCATGGTGACGATATCCGCGCCGTAGTGCGCGGCTTGAGGCTGGCGCGCCGTGTGGCGCAGCAGCCCGCGTTCGCGCCCTACTTCGTGCGCGAACTGCGACCCGGGCCGGAAGTTGAGTCCGACGCCGACTTCGAGAGCTATATTCGGGCCTCGATTTTCGGCTCCTACCATCCGGTCGGCACCTGCCGCATGGGCTGCGATGCGCTAGCCGTGGTCGATGCGCAACTGCGGGTGCATGGCGTGCCTGGGCTGCGTGTGGCCGATGCTTCAGTGTTTCCAACCCTTCCGGCCTCCAACACCAATGCCGCGGCGATCCTGGCGGGCGAAAAGGCGGCCGTCAGCATTCTGGCCGACGCCGCCGGCGGCGCGACCGATTGAAGCGGATACGCCGCGGCATGCAAGGCCGGATTCCGACACCGCGCCGGCCGCGGGCGCATGGCTTGCTGCGAATGCCGCTTTGGCTCACGGCGCATGCCGTGCTTCGCCCCCTTTAGCCGTTCCGAAGCCGAACTTTCGCCAACGTGGGAGAATTTCACCCATGGCTGATGACAAGAACTGGGCATTCCCCGAAAATCTGCGCCCCAAGCCCGATGGGCTGGGCTTCGACCTGCCGCGGGCGCTCGACGCCATGCTGCTCTTGCGCTCCGAGATTCCGGCCGAAGCCTTCACCGCGGGGCTCCTCGGTACCGAGCGCGCCGGCTATGGCGTGGTCATCGGCGAGGACGGCCTTACGCTCACCATCGGCTACCTGATCACCGAAGCGCAAACCGTGTGGCTTTCGACCAACCGCGGCGTCAGCGTACCGGCAACCGTGCTGGCCTACGACCAGGCCAGCGGTTTCGGGCTGGTGCAGCCGCTGGGCAAGCTGGGGGTGGCGCCGCTTGCGCTGGGTTCGGCCGCGGCGCTGGAAACTGGCGATACGCTGTATGTGCTGGGGCATGGCGGCTTACCGCATGCCCTGACCACGCGCCTGATCGCCAAGCGCGAATTCGCCGGCTACTGGGAGTATTTGCTTGACGAGGCCCTGTTCACGGCGCCGGCGCACCCGCAATGGGGCGGCACCGCGCTGGTGGATGGCGAAGGCCGTCTGGTGGGCATCGGGTCGCTCTTGGTGCAGGAACAGGACGGTGACAAGGAAACGCGCCAGATCAACATGTTCGTGCCGATCGACCTGCTCGAACCGATTCTGCCGTCGCTGCGCAGCAGCGGCGCCAGCGGCCGCGCCGCGCATCCCTGGCTGGGCATGTATGCCCAGGACGATGATGGCCACCTGGTGGTGGGCGGCGTGGCGCAGGGTGGGCCGGCCGACAAGGCTGGGGTCAAGCCCGGCGACATGGTGATCGGCGTGGCCGGCGACCGCGTCAAGGGTCTGGCGGCCTTCCTGCGCAAAGTGTGGTCGCTGGGTGCGGCCGGCGTCGAGGTGCCGCTGATGCTGGCGCGCGACGGCGACGTGCTGCGCGTCAAGGTGCGTTCGGCCGACCGCAACGATTTATTGTGGAAGCCGCGAATGCATTGAGGTGTGACGACGAATTAACCAAGTTTTGCGCGAAAACCGCCATCACTTGCAGTATAGTTTTGCGCGTCCGGGCTGCGCATGCACATGGCCGCGCCCGCTCAACCGATCCGAGACAGCTGAAACCATCAATGTCCGACCACACAGATACAGGTGAGCGCTTCATGCGCTTTCACGATTTATATCGTGAGGCGATCAAGAGCGAGTTCGATGCGCTTGAATTCGCCGAGGACGATCTGTATGCGTTTCAGGTGCTGGACCGCGCCTTTCGCAGCGACAACCAGGAACTGCGCAACTTGGCGGCGCATCTGCAGACCCAGCGCGAGTCTGCACTCGAAACCATTACCGTGCGCGCCAACGAGATTCTCGAGACCACGCGACGCATGAAAACGCTGGAGCTCAAGGTTTTGGCGCAAAAGGGCGAATCCGGCGACATCACGCCGATGACTGCGCCCGATGCCGAAGCCGCCGGGCCGGCCACCATACCGCGGCATGAACCCAAGGAACGGCAGCCGGGCGGGGACGGCGGTGGCGGCCGGCGCAAAGGCTGGTTGCGTTAGCGCGCCTGCCGCAGCGCCCGCTCGTAGTACGACAGGTCGAGATACTTGTCCGGCGCTGGCGGCGTGCCACCCCACATGCCTTCCATCTCGGCGCGCAGCGCCAGCACGGTCTTGAAGCCTTCCAGGTTCAGGCGTGCGTCCGGTGCCAGCCCTGAACCCGCGGTGAGCAGCGCCTGATAGGTGCCCTCGGCCACGGCTGGGGCCAACTTGAAGCGCTCTGCCAGGAGCTTGATCATTTCGGCGCGGTTGGCCGGGTTCATCGCATGGCGCTGGCCCTCGATGTAGGCGGCAAGGAAGCGTTCGAGCACGGCGCGGTTGGCTGCGACCCAGTTGCGCATCACAAAGGCGCCGGTGGCCTGATAGGGCCCGATGAAACTGAGCTGGTTGCCCAGGCTCTTCAAGCCGCGTTCGCGCGTGGTGATGGAAAACGGCGGATTGAGACCATCCCGGCGGCTAGTTGCGGGTTGCTGGCCATGGCGGCTGAGCGCGACGGCGTGCCGCCGGCCAACCCGATCTGGTAGTCGCGCCCTTCGATCAAGCCGTTGTTCTTGAGAATTTTCTTGGCCACCAGTGCGTAGGCGGTGTTGGGCGCATCCACCGCCAGGGTTTTGCCGCGCAGGTCGGCGATTGAGCCGATTTCCGGGCGCACCATGAATTCGTTCATGCTGGCGTCGCCGCCTGAGACGATCACCACATCGTGCTTGGCGGCCTCGACCATCGCCAGCGCGTTGTCCACGGCGGCAAGCGCGATCTCGAAGCGGCCGGCGGCCAGCCCGTTGCGTTGGTCGTCGGAATTGGGTGTGTTCTGGATTTCGATGGAAAGGCCGCGTCTGGCCATGAAGCCCTGGTCGATCGCCGCCAAAAGCGGCAGGTTGGAGGAACCGGGGAAAACATTCACCCGTAGCGTCGCCGGCGTCATGGGCGGTGCCGAAACGCAGGCTGCGGTCGTGGCTGCGAAGGCGAGAACGGTGACCGTGAATGCGCGGCGCTGCATGGCGGGTTCCTGATTTTTTTGCGGACCGTGATTATGCGTGGAAACCACCGCGCAAGTTCAAAAGCTATGATGTGCACTTCACCATGCTGCCGGAAGCGGAGACCATCATGCACAAGCTCTATTACGGCCCGGGCGCCTCATCCTTCGTGCCGCACGCGGCACTCGAGGCGATAAAGGCCGCCACCGGCGACGATTTCGAGACCCAGGCGGTGCGCCTTAACAAGAACGAGCAGGCCGCGCCGGAATTCCTGGCCTTGAATCCCAACGGCCAGGTGCCGGTACTGGTGGTGGACGGCAAACCGCTGACCCAGATCGTCGCCATCTGCGACTACCTCGACCGCCGCTATCCGAAACTGGGACTGATGCCGGCCGATCCATGGCAACGCGCCGAGGCCATGTCGCTCCTGGCGTGGATGAACAGCAGCGTGCATCCGACTTTCACCCACGTGTTCATGCCGCAAAAGTTTTCCGACAACAGCGAAGCGCAAGCCGAATTGAAGCGCTTCAACGTCGGCGCCTATCGCAAGCTGCTGGAACGCATCCAGGGCATGATCAACTTGGCCGACCCTTGGCTCTTCGGGGAAAAACTTTCGTTTCTGGACATCTACGCGGTGGTGCTGTTTCGCTGGGGTGGGCTGGCCGGCATCGATCCCGACACCCTGCTGGAATACCGGGCGTTTGTCGACCGCGTGGCCGCGGTGCCGGCGGTGGCTGCAGCGCTGGCGCGCGAAGGGGCGCCGCTCAACATGTATCGCAAGGCGGCCTGAATCCATGACAAGCACTCAAATCAAGGCGCGCGACTTCGTGGTGCGCAAGGCCGACCTGAAAGATGCCTCCTTCATCGATGCTGCGACTTTGGCCGCGCCGGCGCCGGGCCAGGTGCTGCTGGCCATCGACAAGTTCGCCCTGACCGCCAACAACATCACCTACGCCGCCTTTGGTGACGCCATGCAGTACTGGAATTTCTTTCCCGCAGAGGCGGGGTTCGGGCGCATTCCGGTGTGGGGCTTCTGTGACGTCGTCGCCAGCGCCTGCGAGGGTGTGGTGCCCGGCGAGCGCATCTATGGCTATTTCCCGATGTCCACCCACGTGATGCTGGAACCGCAGCGTGTGAACGCCTACGGCTTCGTCGACGGCGCCGCGCACCGCAAGGAACTGCACGCGGTCTACAACCAGTACCTGCGCAGTACCACCGACCCCGGCTATCGGCCTGAATACGAAGCACAGCAGATGCTGCTCAGGCCGCTCTTCACGACCTCGTTTCTGATCGATGATTTTCTGGCCGAAAGCGATTTCTTCGGCGCCGCGGCGGTGATCCTGTCGAGCGCCTCGTCGAAAACCGCTTACGGCACGGCCTTTTGCCTCAAGCAGCATGGCGCCGGCCGGCGCGCGGTCAAGGTGATCGGCCTGACCTCGGCTGCGAACCTGGCGTTTGTCGCAAGCCTGGGCGTCTACGATCAGGTCGTAGCCTACGATGCCGTGGCCACCCTCGATGCGGCCAGCGCGGTGTATGTCGACATGTCGGGCAACGCCGCGGTGCGTGCCGGCGTGCATAACCGGTTCGCCGATCGCCTCAAGTATTCATGCGCCGTCGGCGGCACCCACTGGGAAGACCTGGGTGGCGCCGCCGGCCTGCTTGGCCCGCGCCCGACGCTCTTTTTCGCGCCGGCGCAGATCAAGAAGCGCAACGCCGAATGGGGCGCGCTTGAACTGCAGAAACGCATCGCCGCCGCCTGGAGCGGCTTCATGGACGTGGTCAACGGCGGCGCCGGCGGTACCGGCTGGCTCAAGGTGGTCGAGGCACGCGGCGAAGCGGCGGTGGCAAAGGTGTATCGCGAGCTGCTTGCAGGTAGTGTGCGGCCTGACGAAGGCCATATCCTGTCGCTCAACCCGACCCCCATACAATGAAGATCACGCAAGTCGAAGCGATCCCGCTGTCGATCCCCTTCAGTTTCGGCGGCAGCGCCTACCGTCTGGGCGCAAGCTCTAAGCTGGCGCTGGATTTTTGCCTGGTGCGGGTTACGACCGATGACGGCCTGGTGGGATGGGGTGAAGCGTTCGCCTACAGTTCGCGCACCGCGGTCGCCGCCGCAGTGCGCGACATGGTGGCGCCCCTGGCCATCGGGCAGGATGCCGCCGACATCGCCGGGCTGAGTTACAGGCTTCAACAATCGCTGCACATATTCGGGCGCTACGGCATCACCATGCATGCGATCTCCGGGCTCGACATCGCACTCTGGGATCTTGCCGGCAAGCGCGCCGGCAAGCCGCTGCACCAATTGCTCGGTGGCACAGCGCGCAGCACCATTGCCGCCTACGCCAGCCTGCTGCGTTATGGCGATGCCGCGCTGGTCGCGCAGTACGCGGCGCGCGCCGTGGGCGAAGGATTCGCCGCCATCAAGCTGCACGAAATCGACGAGATCGTGGTGGCCGCGGCACGCGCGGCGGTGCCAGGCAAGGTACCCTTGATGTTCGACGTCAACTGCGCCTGGTCGCCCGATGCGGCGCAAACCATCTGCGCGCGGCTGGCGGCCCACGCGCCGCACTGGATCGAGGAGCCGGTGTTTCCGCCTGAGGATTTCGCCGGGTTGAAACAGGTGCGCGGGCATGCCGGGGTGGCGCTCGCCGCCGGCGAAAACTGGTGCAGCGCGACGCAATTTCGCCATGCGCTCGACGCCGGCGCGGTCGATATCGTGCAGCCCTCTGTTACCAAGGTGGGTGGTGTCAGTGAATTCGTGAAGGTAGCGGCACTCGCGCGGGAACGTGGCGTGCGCGTGGCGCCGCATTCGCCCTACTTCGGACCCGGTGCGATCGCCACCCTGCACCTGCTGACCACGCTGGCCGAACCGGCGTGGTTCGAACTCTATTACCTGGATGCCGAAGCGGCGCTGTTCGGCGCTGCGTTGAAGCCGGTAAATGGCGTGATGACGATTCCGCAAGGGCCGGGGCTGGGTGTGGAGCCCGCTCTAGACGTGATCGCGCGCTTTCGAACCGACTGATCCGCGCGATGGCCGGGTACTCGGATGAAAGCGGTCGGCCGGATGGCGCCAGACGGCTGACCCTGCCGCAATTTCTGCGCGCCATGCCCAAGGTTGAACTGCATTGCCATCTGCTGGGCACGGTGCGCCGGCAGACCTTCGAAGATCTGGTCCGGCGCAGCGGCGCGGCGATCACGATGGCTGAGATCGAATCGTTCTACACCCGTGGCGAGAAGCCGGTCGGCGTGCTGCGCGTGCTGCGGGCGCTCGACCGGGAGCTGATCAAGTCGGCCGACGATCTGCACCGCATCACCTTCGAGTATCTCGAGGATGCGGCAGCGCACGGCGTCCGCTACGCCGAATTCTTCTGGAATCCGACCGGTACCGTGCGCGACTCCGCGATTCCGTTCGTCCTGGCGCGAGACGCGATCATTCGTGCGATCCGTGACGCACAACACGAGCACGGCGTGATCGGCCGTCTGCTTCCGGCAATCGACCGCGAAGCCCCGCCGGATGCAGCGTTGCAGATGGTGCAATGGGTGATCGAACATCGCACCGACGAGATACCCGGCATTGGCATCGACTACAGTGAGGTGGAGCGGCCGCCCGAAATGTTCGCGGCCGCCTATGCGGCGGCGCGGCGCGCCGGGCTGAAGACCACCGCACATGCCGGCGAATTCGGCATGCCATGGACCAACGTGCAGACCGCGGTCGATCTGCTGAAGGTCGATCGCATCGACCACGGCTACACCATCGTTGACAACCCGCAATTCGCCGCCCGCTGCGCCGAGCGCGGCATCGTCTTCACCGTGGTGCCGACCAACTCCTATTATCTGCGCACCCTTGCGCCAGAGCGCTGGGCGCTGGATCATCCGATTCGCCGCATGCCCGGGCTCGGGCTGCGTGTGCATCCCAATACCGACGACCCCGCGCTGCATCACGTCACGCCAACCGGCGCCTGGACGATGATGATGCGCGACTTCGGCTTTGGCCTGGACGATGTGCGCGCGTTCATGCAGAACGGCCTCGACGCAGCCTGGATCGATGACAGCACGCGCATCCGCTGGCGCGACGACTCGACCACCCTTTTCGACCGCCTGCGCGAACAAATCACCGTGCCTGGTGCCGCTTGAACACCGACCACTCCGGAGTCTTTGCATGAGAACCCACTTGGCGATCCTGTCTTGTCTGGCTGCCGCGTTCGCCACGCTGCCGATCAGCAGTGCAGACCAGAATCCGTGGCCGGCGGCCAGACCGATCTCCATCATCGTGCCGTTTACCGCCGGCGGCAGCGTCGATGCCACCGCGCGCCTGATCGGACAACGGCTTGGCGAACGATTGAAACAGAGCGTCGTGATCGAGAATGTGGCCGGCGGCGGCGGCACCATCGGCACCGCCCGCGCCGCCCAGGCGGCGGCCGATGGCTACACGCTGTTGCTAGGCGCCGACAGCGCGATCGCGATCGCGCCTCTGGTCAATCCGGCAGCGGTCCGCTACGACGCACTCAATGACCTGACACCAATCGGTCTGGTCACGACCGCGCCAATGCTGCTGGTGGCGCGGCCGGGGCTGGCGGCCAGCAACCTCGCCGAGATTGTCAGCCTGGCACGGGCTCAGCCCGGCAAGTTGAGCTACGCGACCTCCGGCGTCGGCACCGTGCTGCACCTGGCGATGGAAATGATCAAGCAGCAGGCGAAGATCGACATTGTGCATGTGCCCTACCGTGGCGGCGCGCAAATCGTGGCCGACATCACCGGCAATCAGGTCGATCTGGCGATGCTGATCAGCATCTCCGCAGTGCCGCAGGTGTTGGCGAAAAAAATCAATGGCATCGCCGTGACCGACGGCAAACGCCTGGCTGCGCTACCTGATGTCGCAACGGTGGCCGAGTCGCCCGGATTCAAGGGTTTCGACGTCGTCGCCTGGACCGGGCTGTTCGCGCCGGCGCGCCTGCCCACGGCGATCGTCGAACAATTGAACCGCGAACTTGCCGAGGTATTGAAGTCGGACGAGGTGCGCGGCAAGCTGGCTCAGCAAGGCGCGCTCGCCGGTAGCGGTTCGGCCGCGGCATTCGCAGGGTTTGTCGAGCGCGAGCGAACCCGCTATGCCGGTGTCGTGCGGGCGGCCAATATCCGCGAGTGACAGCGCACGCCGCGTCAGCAGTGTGCGGCCTCTTGGTCGCGACTCAGGTCGGGCATGCCATGGTCGCCTATGGTGCGTGCTTTGGCCCTGTCGCAATACGTGCAACAGGCACCGCCGGGATTCATGCCGGCGGCGCCCTGCGTCCTGCGCGGCACTGAGCGCCGACGCCTACATCGCCTGTTTCAACTGCTCAAGGATCGCCGGGTTTTCCAGCGTCGACACATCCTGGGTGATCGCCTCGCCCTTGGCGAGCGAGCGCAGCAGTCGGCGCATGATCTTGCCCGAGCGGGTCTTCGGCAGGTTGTCGCCAAAGCGGATTTCCTTGGGCTTGGCGATCGGGCCGATCTCACGGCCGACCCAGTCGCGCAGTTCCCTGGCGATGGCTTTCGCGTCTTCTCCGCTCGGCCGTGCTCCCTTGAGTACCACGAATGCCACCACCGCTTCGCCCGTGACGTCGTCCGGGCGGCTCACGACCGCGGCCTCGGCCACCAGGCGGGTGTTGGCCACCAGCGCCGACTCGATTTCCATCGAGCCTAAGCGATGACCCGACACGTTGAGCACATCGTCGATGCGCCCGGTGATGGTGAAGTAGCCGGTGGTCTTGTCGCGCACCGAACCGTCGCCCGCGAGATACAGCTTGCCGCCCAGCTCTTCGGGGAAATAGGTCTTGCGGAAGCGCGCCGGGTCGCCCCAGATGGTGCGCACCATCGACGGCCAGGGCCGTTTCACCACCAGAATGCCGCCCTGCCCGTTGGGCAGATCATGGCCAAGCTCGTCGACAATCGCCGCCATGATGCCCGGCAGCGGCAGCGTGCAGGAACCCGGTACCAGCGGCGTCGCGCCGGGTAGCGGCGAGATCATGTGGCCGCCAGTCTCGGTTTGCCAGAAGGTATCGACGATCGGGCAGCGCGAAGCTCCGACGTTCTCGTGGTACCAGACCCAGGTTTCCGGATTGATCGGCTCGCCCACCGACCCCAGGATGCGCAATGAAGAAAGGTCGTGGTTGCGCGGATGGGTCTTGGGGTCTACCTCGGCAGCCTTGATCAGCGAGCGGATCGCCGTCGGCGCGGTGTAGAAAATGGTGCACTTATGCTTGGCCACCATGCTCCAGAAGCGGCCGGCGTCAGGATAAGTCGGCACCCCTTCGAACACGATCTGGGTGGCGCCGGCAGCCAGCGGCCCATAGGCGACGTAGGAGTGGCCGGTGACCCAACCGATGTCGGCGGTGCACCAGAACACATCGGCCGGCTTCAGGTCGAAGGTCCATTTCATGGTGAGCGCCGCCCACAGCAGGTAACCGCCGGTGGAATGCTGGATGCCCTTGGGCTGGCCGGTCGACCCCGACGTATACAGGATGAACAGGGGATGTTCGGCGCCAACCCATTCCGGCTCGCAGATCTCCGGCTGGCCGGCCTCGACATCATGCATCCAGCGATCGCGCCCGGGCTGCATGGTCACGGCCGCGCCGGTACGCTTGTACACCACGACATTCCTCACCGCTTCGCAACCGCCGAGGCCGAGCGCTTCATCGACAATCGCCTTGATCGGCAAGGCGCGCCCGCCGCGCAGTTGCTGGTCGGCGGTGATGATCGCCACTGCGCCGGCATCGACGATGCGCTCATGCAGGCTCTTGGCTGAAAAGCCGCCGAACACCACCGAATGGGTCGCGCCGATGCGCGCGCAGGCCTGCATCGCGACCACCCCTTCGATGGTCATCGGGATGTAGATGATGACGCGATCGCCCTTTTCCACGCCCATGCCACGCAGGGCGTTGGCGAGGCGGCACACGCGTGCGTGCAGCTGACGATAGGTGAGGCTGGTGTTGGCGCCGTCGTCGGCTTCGAAAATGATGGCGGTCTTGTCGGCGTTGCCGTTGACCAGGTTGCGGTCCAGGCAGTTGTAGGAGGCGTTGAGCATGCCATCCTCGAACCACTTGTAGAACGGCGCGTTGCTTTCATCCAAGGTCGTGGTGAATGGCTTGTGCCAATAAAGGGTTTCGCGCGCGCACCGCGCCCAGAATCCCTCATAGTCGTCGGCCGCCTCGCGGCACAGGGCTTCGTAAGCGGCCATGCCGGACACGTTGGCCTGGGCGACCAAGGCGGAGGGCGGCATGAACACGCGGCTCTCGTGCATTACGGTTTCGTTCGCGGACATTCGAGTCTCCTGTCTGGTTGGAAATACCATGCTGGCCGCAAGCAAGGCAGTACAGCGATTGTGGGCTACCTGGTGCGACGCCACGCCAGCTTAGACCGCCAGCCTGACTCCGCGCTTACGATTGCCGCACCGACTTGCTGGCGCGCGCAGTTGCGCAGGATTCGCACAGCATGCAGCCGCCTTTCGCTTGTTGCTGACATGGCCGCCACGCGTAAGGTTGCAGTAAGTCAGCTTGTCGTAAGAGTACCGGCGCACACTCGGCTCCGCAGTCAGGAGATGACGTCTGGCTGCGCACCGCCTGTAAAGAGGCGCGTGTGACGGCAGCCAACTTCAGCGAGGAGACCAAACATGAGTGATTCGATAGTGGCGAGGATTGAGGCCAATCCCAAATATCACGAGTTGCGGCGCAAGCGCAACGCGTTCGGCTGGGCGCTCAGCGTTTTGATGCTTCTTGTGTACTTCGGCTACATCGCGTTGATCGCGTTCAACAAGCCGTTTCTGGCCCAGCCCATCGGCAACGGCGTGACCACTCTCGGCATTCCGATCGGCATGGGCGTGATCATCTTCACCATCGTGATCACCGGCATTTACGTGCGTCGCGCCAACGGCGAATACGACAACCTTACCGCCGAGATCCTCAAAGAGGCCTCCAAATGAAATCCACCTTCAATTTGGCCGCCGCAGTCTGTGCCGCCTTGTTCGCCGGCACGGTTCTGGCTGCCGGTGGCGACCTCGGACAGGTCGACAAGCAGGCGACCAACTGGGTCGCCATCAGCATGTTCGCGGTATTTGTCGTCGCCACGCTTTTCATCACCAAATGGGCGGCTGCGAAGACCAAGTCGGCTGCCGATTTCTACACCGCCGGCGGCGGCATCACCGGCTTTCAAAATGGCTTGGCGATCGCCGGCGACTACATGTCGGCGGCGTCGTTCCTCGGCATCTCGGCCGCGGTGATGGCCACCGGCTACGACGGCCTGATTTACTCGATCGGCTTTCTGGTGGGCTGGCCGGTGATCACCTTCCTGATGGCCGAGCGCCTGCGCAATCTCGGCAAGTTCACCTTTGCCGATGTTGCCGGCTACCGCTTTCAGCAAACCCCGATTCGCGTGTTCGCCGCCTCCGGCACGCTGGTGGTGGTGGCGTTCTACCTGATCGCACAGATGGTCGGCGCCGGCGCCCTGATCAAACTGCTGTTCGGTCTCGAATACTGGATCGCGGTGGTCATCGTCGGCGGCCTGATGATGGTGTATGTGCTGTTCGGCGGCATGACCGCCACCACCTGGGTGCAGATCATCAAGGCCGTCATGCTGCTGTCAGGGGTGACCTTCATGGCGGTGATGGTGCTGGCGCAATATGGCTTCAGTCCGGAGGCCTTGTTTGCCAAGGGCGTCGAGGTGCGCACCCAGATCGCCGCCAATGCCGGCAAGGCGCCGGCGGAAGCGGCGCAAATCGGGCTTGCCATCATGGGGCCGGGCGGGTTCATCAAGGACCCGATCTCGGCGATTTCCTTCGGCATGGCGCTGATGTTCGGCACCGCGGGGTTGCCGCATATCCTGATGCGCTTCTTCACCGTGCCCGATGCCAAAGAGGCGCGCAAGTCGGTGCTCTGGGCCACCACCTGGATCGGCTATTTTTACGTGCTGATCTTCATCATCGGTTTTGGTGCCATCACCCTGGTGCTCACCAATCCGGAGTTCGCCGATACTGCGAAGGGCATCATCAAGGGCGGCGGTGGTTCGGCCAACATGGCGGCCGTGCTGGTGGCCAAGGCGGTCGGCGGCAATGTGTTCTTCGGCTTCATCTCGGCGGTTGCGTTTGCCACCATCCTGGCGGTGGTGGCGGGCCTGACCTTGTCCGGCGCATCGGCCGTTTCGCACGACCTGTATGCAACAGTGTTCAAGAAGGGCAAGGCCGACAGCGCATCCGAATTGAAAGTGTCGCGCATCACCGTGCTGGCGCTGGGCGTGGTCGCGGTGGCGCTGGGCATCGCCTTCGAGAAGCAGAATATCGCGTTCATGGTTGCGCTGGCGTTCGCGATCGCGGCATCGGCCAACTTCCCCGTGCTGTTCATGTCGGTGCTGTGGAAGAACTGCACGACCAGGGGTGCGGTGATCGGCGGCTTTCTGGGGCTGATCTCTTCAGTGGCGCTGACGGTGGTATCACCCTCGGTATGGGAAGCAACGCTCGGCAATCCCAAAGGTTCGGCCCTGTTCCCGTATTCGTCACCGGCCCTGTTTTCGATGACCATCGGGTTTGTCGGCATCTGGTTGTTCTCGATGCTTGACCGCAGTCCGCAGGCGGCAGCTGAACGCGCGGCGTTCAAGGCGCAACAGGTGCGCTCCGAAACCGGCTTCGGTGCTGCGGGCGCATCGGGGCACTAGCCCGATTCCCTCCTGGCGGCTAATCGGCGGCCAGGAGGTGGCGCAGCTTGACAAAGGCCAGCGCCGCCATCACGGCGTCGTTCAAGGCGTCATGCGCAGTGCGCAGCGGCAGACCGAGATCGTTCATCAAGGTGGCAAAGCGCAGGTCGATCACCGGGTTGTCACGCAGGTGCCGCGGCAGTTGCCGGTACTTGTAGTCGTAGTACATAGCCGACACTTCGTTCCTCGCCTGCGGCAACCCCATGTCCATGCCCAGCATTGGCTCCAGTGCGCGGTCGATCATCGCCATGTCGAATTCCAGGTAATAGCCGACCAGCGGCCGGCTGCCGATGAAATGCGTCAGTTGCGTCATCGCCGCTTCGGACGTGATGCCCTGGGCAAGGTCGCGTTCGCGCAGCTGGTGGAAGCGCACGCTTTCGGCTGAAACGCGTCGTTCCGGGCGCACCAGAAGTTCCAGTCGTTCGCTGGTCATCACCCGGTTGCCGACAATGCGCACGGCGGCCACCGAGATGATCTTGTCCACGTTGACGTCCAGACCCGTGGTCTCGCAATCCAGCGCCACCCATTCGTTGGGCGGCGGCGGATCGAACATGAACCTGAATTGCTTGTTCTGCAGGTGATACAACAGCCAGCGCCGCGTCACGCTCGCGAACCAGCCGTGCAGCGCGCCCGCGCCCATCACCCAACCATGTCGAGATGGAAGCGTTGCCGCACCAGCGCCTTGAAACGCTTGACCACGCCAAGCGTGTCCTTGAGCAGGTCGCGATCGAGGCTGCTCAGCGTCGACATGCGGATACCGCCAGACACCGGACGGTTGAGCGCCAATTCCGCCAGTCCGGTCTTGAGCTTGAGCCCCATGAAAAAATGCAGGCTGTCGGTCAGGTCCGTACCCATCGCAGGAGTGAGCTTGCCGGCAGCCACCAGCGCCTGGATGCGTGCAGTCGTGCCAAGCTCTTCCAGGCGCGCCTCGAGCGCCATGCTGCGGATGCCGTGCACCAGGGGGAAAACGCCCGCCTTCTTGACATCGAGGGTTTCCTCGTCTTGTTCGCCCAATGACAGCAGGCGGTTCCACCAGCCGCCGCTTTCGGCGAACGAATTGATCGCCGCTGCGAAACGCGCAAGCATCGCATCGTTGTCGGTTACCAGCGTGAACACGCCCTGGCGCACCGTCGCCAGCAGGCTGGCGTCACCGCAAACGCTGTGCGCGTCGAGAAATATGGCGAGTGACATCAGGCTGTCGGGGCTTGGCATCACCAGCCATTGGCGGGTGGTCTGCCCGAAAGCGGCGGCGCTCTGACGCCACTGCGGGTTGCTCACCATGATGTTTCCCGGGCAATCGGGATATCCGAAGTCGCGCAAGGCCGCCGAGAAGCGCGCGCAAATTTCCGCCAGGTTCGCCGGTGCCGCGTAGTCGTCGCGCAGGATCAGGCCATTGTCCTGGTCGGTCTTGAGCAACTGCTCGCCACGTCCTTCGCTGCCCATCACGAACAGGCAGCTATTGGCCACCAGCTCGGGCGGCGCGATCAGCTGCCAGGCTCGCTCAAACAGCCTGGCGTTGAGCTCCTGCACGAGGGTTGCGATCAGGCTGACCTTGCTGCCGCCCTGGTGCAGCAAGGCGATCAGGCGATGGATGTGCTGCGACGCCGCCGCCAGGGCAGGCAGATCGTGGGACTCCATGATCTGGATGCTGATCAGGTACGAGTGGTTCGAAAGGAAGCTGAACAGGTCGAGCGCTTCGAGCACACCGGTGATGCGCTCGCTGTCGACCGCGCCATTGCCATCGACTTCGGCGACCACCACCCGGTGCACGCGCTTGCGCACCATGAGTGCGAGCGCGTCGCCCAACTGGTCCGAAGGCCGGACGGAGATCAGTGAAAAATTGGTCAGTTGCCGCACCGGCAAGTCGCGCAGCGGCGTATCGCTCAGGATGGCGCGTTGCAGGCCGGTATGGGTGAAGATGCCCAGCCGAGGCGGCCGGCTCGCCTGGTCACGCACCAGAACCGTGGTGGTGCGTTCGGCCTGGAACAGCTTGACCACCGATACGATGTCGGTATCGGCATCGACAAAATGTGCCGGCCGCACGAAGGCTTCGTCGACGCGCGCCATGGTCAGTGATTGCAGTTCGTGCTGACTCTTGCGTTGCGAAAGCGCGCTCAACTTGTTGGAGAGGTCGGAAAAAAGCAGTGCGCCGAAAGTCGCATTGCTGGCGATCAGGCTGCTGACCGCGTCTTTCGCCAACTCATAGGCCACCACCTCTTCGGCTGCCACGAAGCGGCTACTGACCTTGCCGGCTACCAGCCCGCGCCCGTCGAAGCAGTCATTGACGCCATAGGTATGGATGACCTCGTTGCCGTCGTACTGGTGGACCGCACCCTTGATGATCACAAAAAGGTGGGTCGGCAAAACCCCGAGTTCGAGGATGGTGGCGCCCGCGGGAAAGTAGGCGATATCGACGCTGTTGCGTACCAGCACCTGCTCGATCGCATTGAGGCAGTCGAACGGCGACTCGGAGAAATTGAAGGCGTTTGGCATGTTCGCTGGCTGCGACGCGTCGTGGTGCTGTCGTGGGGAATTGCCGCGCCTATTTTATGGGGAACTGTCGCGCGCATGCCGAGAACGCATCCTGGTTGCCCGCCGGGCGTGACTGACGCGGCTTCTTCTGCGCATAACGCCGGGTGGCCCAGATTTACTCTTTGTTCGCGAGGTGCTCAATACCCGATCGCCGCCCCGTCGCTGCGCGGATCCGAGCCGCCGTAACGCATCCCTGAATCCGGGTCGATCACGATGCCATGGGCATGGCCAGCGAGCTCATTCCAGTCGCCCCAGCGGTCGAGGATGTGGCCGCGACGGTCCAGTTCGTCGATGCTTGCCTGCGGGAAGCGCGCCTCGATATGCAGGGTGTCGCGCTCTTCACCCAGGCCAAAGCGGCCGGACAGCCAGCGCGGCGCTTCGAGCGCCTCCTGGATGTTGCGGCCGAAGTCGAGCAGGTTGACGTAGGTCTGCAGGTGGATCTGCGGCTGGCCATCGGCACCCATGCAACCGATCACGCTCCACAGCTTGTCGTTTCTGAAGCCGAGAGAGGCGATCAGGGTGTGCAGTGGCGTCTTGCCGGGCACCAGGCAGTTCGGGTGGACCGGGTCGAGCGAGAAATAGGCACTGCGGTTCTGCAGCACCACGCCGGTGTTGCCTGCCACCACGGCCGAGCCGAATATGCCGTACAGGCTGTGAATCAGCGACGCGGCGTTGCCTTCGGCGTCGAC
>JAYVWK010000420.1:0-6868 GCA_043786185.1 Burkholderiales bacterium | reverse complement strand
GCGAAAGCCAAGCCAGGGAGCATCAATTTCGGCTCTTCCGGCACCGGCGGTTCGCCCCATCTTGCCGGCGAACTCTACAAGCGCATGGCCGGCATCGATATCGTGCATGTGCCCTACAAGGGCCTGGCACCGGCGCTGACCGATCTGCTGGGCGGCCAGATCCAGGCGGTTTTCGCCGACATCGGCCTGGCCCTCAAGCAAATCGAGGCCGGCAAGCTGCGCCCGCTTGCCGTCACCGGCCTGCAGCGCTTCGCCGCCCTGCCGGCGGTGCCGACGATCATCGAGTCCGGGGTTCCCGGCTACCGTGCGGAAACCTGGTACGGCCTGGTCGCGCCGGCGGGTGTGCCGGCGGCGATCATCAGCCGCTTGCATGCCGAAACCCGCAAGGCCCTGGCGGCGCCGGAGCTACAGGCCCAGCTCGCATCACAGGGGCTGGTTCCTGCCAGCATGTCAAGCGCGGAATTCGCCGCCATGATCCGCGATGACTTCAACAAATGGGCTCGGCTCATCAAGGACGCCAACATCCAGCAGACCCCATGAACGCTCGCGCCCGGCCGCCCGCAGGGTGCGCTCAACCTGCCTCAGGGCGGGTGTCGCGCAGTGGCAGGAGCGCGGCCCGGTGACACCCGCTGGCGGCACGCTGTCGGAGCAACTAGCAGGCTTCGCCGTGAACCTGCGCTTCGAGTCCCTGCCGGAAGCGGTGATCGAACGCGTGCGCCTGCACGCGATGGACCTGATCGGCGTGTGCCTGCTGGGCGCACCGATGCCGTTTGCCGCCATCCTGCGGACCATCGCCAGCGCTGACGGCGGGCAGGCTGAAAGCTCCCTGCTGGGTAGTGGCGGCATCAAGCTGCCGGCGGGCGCGGCAACGCTTTACAACGGCGGACTTGCGCACGGCAACGAATTCGATGACACCTATGCCCCGGGACGCTGGCATGGCAGCGCCCCCACGGTGCCGCCGGCACTGGCCATCGCCGAGGCCTTGCATCGCGATGGGCCAAGCTTCATCACGGCGCTGGCCGCCGGTCTGGAAGTCGGCTGCCGCCTGACGCGCGCCGCGCCGACCCTGGTGAGCCACGGCTTTCACTCCACCGGTACCGCCGGCGTGTTCGCCGCCGCCATCGCGGTCGGCAAGCTCCTGCATCTGGACGCCTCGCAGCTCGCCAATGCGCTCGGCATCAGTGGCAGCTTCGCCTCCGGTACCAGCGAATTTCTGGGTGATCCGGAACCCTGGTCCAAGCGCATCCAGATCGGCCATGCCGGCCGCAGCGCGATCCTCGCGGCGCGCGCGGCGGCCAGCGGCTTCAAGGGGCCGCGCACCATCTTCGAAGGTCGCCACGGCTATTTCCGCGCTTATGCCAGGGACGGCAATTACGACATCGGCGGCCTAGGCGATGCGCTCGGACATGACTGGCAACTCCTCAAGCTATACCCCAAACGCTACCCCTGCGATCACATCGCGCAGGGTTACATCGATTGCGCGCTGGCCTTAGCGCGCACCGGTATCCTGCTAGCCGACATTGAACGCATCACCTGCGTGGTCCATCCACTGGCCGCAGCCATCATGTTCACCCCGCATGACATGCGCTATCGGCCCGAAAATGCCTGGTCGGCCCGCTGGAGCATGCCATTCAACATGGCTGTCGCCTTTGCCGACCGCGCGTTGTCGGTGGACTCCTATGTCGACCTGCGCACGCACGACCCGATCGTGCGCTCGCTGATGGACCGCGTGACCCCACAGGAAGACCCCGCCATGGCGTTTCCGGGTGACTATCCCGCAGGCGTGCGCGTCCAGCTGAAAGGCGGGCAGGTGCTGGAACGATTCGCACCAAAGGTCGCCGGCTGCGCGGAGAATCCGGTGACCGCCGCCGAGTACGAGGCGAAATTCATCGACAACGCACGTCGCGCAATCGGCGCGCAACGCGCTGCAGGCGCCGTCAAGCTGATGCGGGACATGCATTCGTTGCCCGACATCGCCCTGCTGGCCGCGAGCTGCGGGTAGTCCTTCCGCCCGGCCATGAACCTGGCAGGTCCTTTCCTGCGCAATTCTTCGAACAATTAGCCATGACACAACATTGGGACACCGCAACCGATCTGGTCGTAGTAGGCGCTGGCGGCTGCGGACTGATGGCGGCATTCGCCGCCGCGCGCCGCGGTGTCGAACTGATCCTGCTTGAGAAAGACACGCGACTGGGATGCAACACGGCACTTGCCAGTGGATCGATCGCCGCATTCGGCACCCGCTATCAGGAGGCCGCCGGTATCAGCGGCACGGCCCTGCAGTTCGCCCTCGACATCATGCGCAAGAACCACGGCCAGGCCGACCGCGACATCGTGCTGGCCTTGTGCCGCCGCTCGCTCGATGTGATCAACCTGTTGGTCGACGAAGTGGGCTTGCCGCTGACGCTCAACACGGATGCCGGCCGCTTCGGCCAATCCTTCTTCCGCATGCACAACCCGCCGGGGCGCTCCGGCGCGCCGCTGGTGCAGGCCTTGCACGCGGCGCTGGCACGCTTTCCGAATGTCACCTTCGCCGACCGTTGCCCCGGTGCCGGCCTGATCACCGATACCACGGGCGCGGTAACGGGCGTTTTCACCGGCGAGAACGGATACGATCGCATCGGGGCGCGCAAGGTGATCCTGGCCTGTGACGGTTTCGGCGCCAATCGCGAGATGCTCAGGCGCTTCATCCCGGAGATGGCCCAGGTCGAATGCATCGGCGCCCAGGGCAATACCGGCGATGGCATCCGCTGGGGCATCGAACTCGGCGCGGCCGTCGCCCATATGTCCGGCTACCAGGGGCACGGCTACGTCTGCCCCGGCTACGGTACACGCCTGATGCCGGAAATCCCGCAACTCGGGGCGATCATGGTCAACCTGAACGGCGATCGCTTCGACCGCGAGGACCAGGGCTACTCCGAACTGGCGCGAGTGCTGCTGGCGCAGCCACGCGGCGTGGCGCTGGAAATATTCGATCAACGCATCTACGACATCGTCGCTAAAAGCGAGCACTTCCGCGATACCGTGGCGGCCGGCGCGTTGCGCACGGCAGCCTCGATCGAGGAACTGGCGGCGGCGTTTCATATCGACCCCTCGCGCGTGCGCGCCAGCTTTGACGATTACAACGCCGGGGTTGCCAGCGGGCGCGACCGCTTCGGCCGCGCGACCTGCGGTGACATGCTGCAACCGGTGTTTTACGGTGCGCTGATCACCGGCGCGCTTGCGCACACGCAAGGCGGTCTCAAAGTGGACGTGCATGCGCGCGTGCTGCGCGAGGACGGTTCTGTGATCCCGAACCTGTATGCCGGCGGTGGCACCGCCGCCGGCATTTCCGGCGACGGGCCGGACGGCTATTTGTCCGGCAACGGCCTGTTGAGCGCGCTTGGCCTGGGCCTGATCGCCGGCGAGCACGCCGCGCAAGAAATGCGCGGCGCCTGAAGCCTTGCGCGCCGCTGCGCGCAAGGCTGGTGCTTGCAGGATGCTCACTGCGCCTTGAGTCCGGCCGCGGCGATCACCTTGCGCCATTTTTCGGTCTCGTCACGCAGGAACTGCGCGAATTCCTCCGGCGTGCTCCAGGCAACCTCCTGCCCCAGCTTCGCCAACAGCTCCTTCATCTCCGCGGTGCGCAGCACACTGACCATCGCGGCGTTCAATCTCGCCACGATCTCGCGCGGCGTGCCGGCCGGCGCCAGGATGCCGTTCCAGGTAACCGCGGTGACGCCGGGAAACCCCGCCTCGATCATGGTGGGCACCTCGGGCAGTGCCTCCGAGCGGGTCTGGCCGGTCACCGCGATGGCGCGCAACTTGTCGGCACGAATCATCGGCAAGGCCGTGGGCACGACATTGAACAGGCTCTGCGCCTGCCCGCCCACCACATCGGCCTGCGCCTGGCCACCGCCCTTGTAGGGAATGTGCACCATGTCGATGCCGGCGGCCAACTTGAACAACTCACCCACCAGGTGCTGGGTGGTACCCGCGCCGGGCGAGGTGAAATTGAGCTTGCCCGGGTTGGCGCGCGCGTAGGCGACGAAATCGCGCACCGACTTCACCGGCACCGCCGGGTGCACCATCAGCACATTGGGTACCACCCCGACTAAGGTCACCGGCGCCAGATCCTTGATCGGGTCGAACGGCAGCTTGGCATTGAGAAACGGCGCGGTGGCCAGACCGGCGAAGCCCATCAACAGGGTGTAGCCATCCGGCGCCGCTTTGGTGACGGCCTCGATCGCCACATTGCCGCCGGCACCGACGCGGTAGTCCACCACCAGCGGCTGGCCGAGCTTCTCGGAAAACGCCGGCAGCAGGGCACGCAACAGGATGTCGGAGCCGCCGCCGGCGGCGAAGCCGTTGACGATGCGGATCGGTTTGTCGGGGAATGACAACGCACTGCCGCACAACAAGCCTGCCAGCACAAAGCACAGAACACGAGACGCGCGCATTTGCAATCTTCCTTTGGTCGATGTCGGTTCAGCTACCCAGAACAATGCCGCCAGTGCGCAGCACGCGTGCCCATTTTTCGATTTCGCTGCGCAGGAACGCGCCGAACTCATCGCTGCCCCCGGCCGCCGGGGTCACCGCCAGGCCGGCAAGGCGCTCGCGAATCTCGCCGCCGGCCAGCGCTCGCGTGGCCGCATCGCGCAGGCGTGCCACCACATCGTTGGGCGTGGCGGCCTGCACCATCAGCCCGAGCCAGCCGATCGCCTCGTAACCGGGCACGCCGGCTTCGGCCATGGTCGGCACGTCCGGCAGGCCTTCGAAGCGCCGCCCACTGGTCACGGCCAGCGCGCGCAGCTTGCCTGAGCGGATGTGCGGCAGCGCCGCCACCACGTCCAGGATCGCCAACTCGACCTGCCCACCGACTAAGTCGGTGACCACCGGTGCCGCGCCCTTGTAAAGGATGTCGACAATCGAGATGCCCGCCATCTGGCGCAGCAGTTCACCCGCCAGTTGCGAGCTGGGCGCCATCACGCCGAAATTGAGTTTGCCCGGCTTGTCGCGCGCTAGGCTGATCAATTCGCGCAAATTGGCCGCCGGCAACGCAGGATTGGCCACCAGCACATTCTGGTTGCGCACCAGGAGGACCACCGGTCGCAGATCCTTCTGCACGTCGTAGTCGAGCTTGAGACTGCCATTCAAGGCGGCGCCGGCGTTGATCGCGTTCGACGCGGTCGCCAGGTACACCAGATAGCCGTCCGGCGCGCTTTTCGCCACCGCCGCGGCGGCGATATTGCCGGATGCGCCGGCGCGGTTTTCCACCACCACCGGCTGGCCCACGAATTCGCCCATGCGCGCAGCGACGCTGCGCGCCACGACGTCCGCGCCGCCGCCGGGCGGAAAGCCGACCACGATATGCACCGGCCGGGCCGGATAGGCCGGCGCCTGTGCCGACACCTGCCCGGCGCAAAGTAGAACCATCGTCAGCGCCGGAACCATGCGCATTGCTTGCATCGTGTGCATCCTTTCCCGCTTTCCGGGTTGGTCGCTACTTGCCTGCCACCATCGGTGGCCGCGCGTGCAGCGCCCGCACCTGATCGACCATTTCGCGCGGCGGCCGCGCGTGGGTGTAGCCGCGCCGCGTGACGCCGATGCCCAGGCTCTTCAAGTCCGCCATCGCCTCGGCCATCTTGAGCGTGCAGGTCAGCGCATCCATGATCGGCACCTCGTCAATCCGCGTCACCCCGGCGCGCGCGATCGCTTCGCTTAAGTAAAGCTGGCCGGGAATGATGGCCTCGGCGCCCTGGCGGATCGCGCCGCGTGCGCTTTCACAAAAGCGCTCGACCAGTTGCGCCGGCGTCGACAGTGCCTGCCCCACATCGTTGAAGGTGGCGTTCATCAGCACCGTCGGCAAGGCGCGCTCGGCAAGTCCCAGGCGCCGCACCCGCAGATCCATCATCTGCTCGAAGCCTGCCTGAAAGGCCACCACCACGAAGCGGCCGCCCATGGTGCAGGCGAAATGCATCGCCGCCTCACCATAGCCCACCACCGGTATGTCGAGCAGCGAACGCGCCTCTTCCAGCGCCGGATCCTGCACCGACCCGATCGCGAACACATCGTAGCCTTCGGCCTCGGCCTGCAAGGCGTTGTCGAGGATGAACTGGATCTGCAGGGACATCAGATAAGGGTAGATCACCACATCGGCCGGCACATGCTTGCCGTAGGCGCCTTCCGGCATGCCTACGAAACGCACCTCGACGCCCGCTCGCGCGATCCTGCGCGCGCGCTCCGCGAGGCCGTCGAAATAGGCCGGAATGCGGCCGCCGTCGACCAAGCTCTGGTACCAGATTCGCATTTCAGTATCCTCTGCGCGAGATGACGTGGTGTGCGGGATTCTAACCGTCCCGTCCGGTGCGCAAGGTTTGCTTTTTGCGCGGTCAGCCGCGCCTCAGAGATCCTTCAGATAACGGGTTTCGAGCTCACGCCACTTGGCCGCATTGACCGCATCCTCGCGGTCGTTGAAAGTGGACAGTTCGGACTCGATGGCGGCGGTGTCGCCATCGCGCTTCAACACCGCCAGCACCCGCTTGGCGGCGGCAATCGCCGCGCGATGGGTCTGCGACGGATAGATGCCGATGCGATAGCCCATCGCTTCCAACTCGGCGGCCGGCAGCGCGGGCGTCTTGCCGCCTTCGAAGATGTTGGCCAAGGCCGGCTTGGTCAGCTGCCTGGCGGCACTGGCGAGTTCTTCGGCCGATTGCGGTGCCTCGACGAAACCGACGTCGGCGCCGGCCTCCAGGTAGGCATTGACACGGTCGATCGAAGCCTGCAGGCCTTCGACCGCGCGCGCGTCCGAGCGCGCGATGATCACCATGTCGGCATCGCGACGCGTATCCACCGCTGCCTTGATCTTGCCGATCATCTCCTGCCGGCT
>JAYVWK010000419.1:0-3070 GCA_043786185.1 Burkholderiales bacterium | reverse complement strand
TGCCAGGTGAGGTTGAAGGCGCGGTCTTCGCCGCTCACGCCGGTCTCGTCAAGCTGGGCTTCGAGTTCGCGCAAGCGCTCCGCGCCGCGCGCCAGGCCGGCGGCCGTGCGCAGGATGCCGACCTCGTCCCACATGCAGTTGTAGAGCGCTTCGCGGATCACCTCCAGGCTGCCGGCGGGCTTGCGAAACGGCGCTTCGGCCGCTTCCATCGCGGTGGCAAGCGCGACTTCATCGGCCTCGCGCAGCGGCGCACCGGCACCGACCCACGCCGCCATGCTGTCGCCGGCGATGCCGCCGAATACGGTGGAATTGGCCACACCATTGCCGCCCAAGCGGTTGGCACCGTGCACCCCGCCGGTGTCCTCGCCGGCGGCGAACAAACCGGCCAGTTCGGTTGAGCAATCCACTTTGAACTGCACGCCGCCCATCATGTAGTGCGCGGTCGGCACCACTTCGACCAAGCCGCCGGCCAGATCGAAGCCGCAGTCGTCGCAACGCTCGACCATGCCCTTGAACTGCTTGCGAACGTTGGCCGGGCCCAGATGTGCCATCGAGATGTAGAGGCCGCCGTTGGGGCTGGTATTGCCGGCGCGCATTTCGGTCTGCATGGCGCGCGAGACGATGTCGCGGGTGGCGCGCTCGGTGCGCGGGTCGTACTTGTGCATGAAGCGCTGGCGATCGCCGCCCAACAGGTAGCCGCCGGCGCCGCGCAAGCCTTCCTCGATGATGGTGCCGGTGATGCGCGTGCCGGCACCGGCTAAGACGCCGGTGGGGTGGAACTGCACCATCTCCATGTCGCGTAGCGGCAGGCCGGTGGCAAGTGCCATGGCCAGGCCGTCACAGCTCTTGTCGCCCGATGGCGTGTGGTACTTGTACATGGTCGGGCCGCCGCCGGTGGCCAGCAGCACCGCGCGCGCCTGCACAAACACGAATTCGCCATCGCGCATGTCGATCATCAGCACGCCGGCGATGCCCGAACCATCGGCCGCCTTGATCAGCGCGATCGCGCGATGCTCTTCCAGCCGCTTGATGTTGCGTGCCCACACCTGCTCGGCCAAGCGATTGATAATCTCGATGCCGGTCAGGTCGCCCTTGTGCACGGTGCGGTCGAAGGTCTGGCCGGCGAATGCCTTCTGGTGCACCGTGCCATCCGGGTTGCGGTCGAAAAAGCAGCCCAGTTCGTTCTCCAGTTCGTGGATGCGCACCACCGCCTGCTCGACCAAGGTCCAGGCCAGGTCCTGATCGGCCAGCCACTTGCTGCCTTCGATGGTGTCCATGAAATGGCGCTCGACCGAATCCTCCTTGGCCAGCGCCACGTTGTAGCCGCCCTGCACCATGCGCGTGCAGCCGGATTTGCCGAGCAAGCCCTTGACCGCAACGGTGATGTCAAGCCGCGGGTTGGCCTGGTGCGCATGCAGCGCAGCGAAGAGGCCAGCGCCGCCGGAGCCCAGGATCAGGATGTCGGTTTTGAGGCGATTGATGCTCGTCATGTCATTGCAGCTTGATGCCCAGGCGCTTGATCAGCGCCGACCAGCGCAAGTGGTCGGCCTGGGTGCGCCGCGCTGCTTCTTTCGGCGAGGATTCGATGATGTCGACCGAGGCCGCAGTGATCCGGGCGCGCAGTGCGATGGGGCACAAGACAATCACCGTGCGATTTCCAGGGCCATGGTTCAGACCGGCTTGACGCCGAGCCCTGCCAACACCTGCGCGCGCCGTCCATCGACATCGGCGCGTACCCGGTCGTACAGGCTGCCGCCATGGCTGTCCATGCCCACCAGCAACGGCCCGAAATCGCGGATGCGAAATTTCCATAGTGATTCTGGATTGAGGTCGTCGAGATCGACGTCCTCGATCTGCTCGATCCAGGTGGTTTCCAGCGCAGCCGTGCCGCCGATGATCGCCAGGTAAGCGCCGCCCAGTTCCGCGAAGGCATCCGCGCTGGCTTCGCGCAAGCCGCCCTTGCCGATGATCAGGCGCACGCCGTTTTGCGTCATCAGCGGGCGCGTAAAGCGCTCCATCCTGTCCGAGGTGGTGGTGCCCACGCACACTGCCGCATAGCCTGCCGGAAATTCAGCCGATGGCGCGACCTTCTTCACGTTCGGTGCGGTGTGGATCACCGCATGGCCGGCAAGATCGAAGCGGGTCGCGCGACCGCGATCGAACATGTGGATCTGCGTGGCATCGCGAATGCCGAACAGCGTGCCTTGCAGGGTGACGGTGTCATTCACGTGCAGCAGGCGCACCTGCGCTTCGGTAATCGGGGTGGTCAATACATGATGTGCCATCGCAGCAGCCCCTAGAAACCGTAGGCTACGCCGGCCGGCGTGAAGGTAGCGCGCGCGCGGCGCGCCGAATGGCATTGCATATTGACCGCCACCGGGTTCATGGTGATGTGGGTGGCCGCCACTTCGATGTGCACCGCGAACGCGGTGGAGTCGCCGCCCAGGCCCTGCGGGCCTACTCCCAGCAGGTTGACCGCGGCCGACAGTTGCGCCTCCAGCGCGGCGGCATCGGCATCGCTGCTGTGGCTGCCCAGCGGGCGGGTCGCGGCGCGCTTGGCAAGCGCTATGCACAGGTCCGAAGTACCGCCGACGCCGACGCCCACGATGGTGGGCGGGCAGGTCTTGCCGCCGGCGGCGATCACGCAATCGATAACGAAGGTCTTGATGGCATCGATGCCTTCGGCCGGAATCGCCATCTTGAGAAAGGAGTTGTTCTCCGAGCCGGAACCCTTGGGCACCATTTCGATCTCGAGAGTCTCGGGGGTATCGCTGAAATCGATGTGGATCACCGGCACCTCGATGCCGCAGGAACTGTGTTCGTTCTTGCGGGTGAGAGGATGCACCACTGAAGAACGTAGCGGGTATTCGCGCGTCGCTCGTTCGCAGCCGCGGCGGATCGCCTGCTTGAGGGCGTGGCCGTCGACCACGGTATTGCGGCCGATGTGTACGTTGTAGATCGGAATGCCGGTGTCCTGGCACAACAGGTTGTCGGTGTCCTCCGCCACCCGAATGTTGGCCAGCATGGTGTTAAGCACGCTCTTGGCGGTAGGGTCGGTTTCGCCGGCATC
>JAYVWK010000418.1:0-3738 GCA_043786185.1 Burkholderiales bacterium | reverse complement strand
CGCTTCGACTCGCGCTTCTTCCTGGCGCGGGCGCCGCAGGACCAGATTGCACGGCATGATAATCACGAGGCCACAGAAAGTGTTTGGCTTAGCCCGCGCGAGGCCTTGCAGCGGTTTCGTGCGCGCGAGATCATGCTGGCAGCGCCGCAGATGATGAGTCTTTTGGAATTGGCGACCTATCCGAGCGTCGCAGTGGCGATGCGCCGGGATTCCGGCATTTGGCCGCGCATGATCGACCCGCAGCCGTTCGAACTTGAAGGCGCGCGGGTGGTGGCATACCCCGGTGACGCCGCGCATTCCAATCCGATCCGCGTCATGCCCGGACCTAGCCGCCTGATCTTTCGCGATGGCCGCTTCGAACCCGTCGAGGGCATCGACAGTTTGTTCGCCGACCTTTGACAATGGCGCAGGCGACGCTGGTGCATCGTTGCGGCTGGGTTTCCGATGATCCACTCTACCTGCATTATCACGATCATGAATGGGGCGTGCCCTCGCGCGACGATATCCATTTGTTTGAAATGCTGATTCTTGAAGGCGCCCAGGCGGGCTTGTCTTGGATCACCATTCTGAAAAAGCGGGAAAACTACCGCGCGGCTTTCGCCGGCTTCGACGCCGATCGCGTCGCCCGCTTTGGCGCCGCCAGAATCGAGAAGCTGCTTGCCGATCCCGGCATCGTGCGCAACCGCGCCAAGGTCAATGCCGCTGTGCAGAACGCAAAGGCGGTGCGTCGCATCCGCGACGAGCACGGCTCGCTGGCGGGTTTTTTGTGGCGTTTCGCGGGCGCTACGCCGATCACCAATCGTTGGCGTTCATATCGCGACGCACCGGTGGCGACGCCGCAGTCGACCGCTATGAGCAAGGCCTTGCTGGGCTATGGTTGCAAGTTCGTCGGGCCGACCATTTGCCAGTCCTTGATGCAGGCCACCGGCATGTTCAACGACCATGAGGTCGGCTGCTTTCGCCACGCGCAAGTGAAGCTCCAGGAGGGTTGATGCAATTCGGACCGGATGCGAACAAGGAAATCGTGCTGCCACGCGATGCCGCCACCGTGCTGCTGTTGCGCAGCGCGCCCGCCGGCTTTGAGGTTTTCATGGTCAAGCGCAGCGGCCTGTCCGATGTGCTGGGCGAAGCGCATGTGTTTCCCGGTGGCAAGGTCGACCTGAGCGATAGCTCGGCGGCCATGCTGGCGCGGGTGCATGGCATCGAGACGCTTGATGTCGCCGCATTGGGTGAAGCGCTGCCGCGTGAGCGGGCGGCCGGCATGTTCGTGGCCGCGGCGCGTGAAACCTTTGAGGAAGCCGGCGTCCTGTTGGCGCATGGCATGACCGGCGATCTCAAGGCCGCGCGCGAGCGCCTCAATTCCAAAGAACCGCTCGATCACGTGCTGGCTTCTCTCGATGCCATGCTGGACGCCGCGGCGCTGTTGCCCTGGGTGCGCTGGGTCACTCCGGCGATTCTCGCCAAGCGCTTTGACGCGCGGTTTTTTCTGGCGCTGGCGCCACCGGAGCAGGCGGCGGTGCATGATGACCATGAAGCCACGCACAGTGAGTGGTTGAGCCCGCGCGCGGCGCTGGCGCGCTGGGAGACAGGCAGCATCAAGCTGGCGCCACCCACCTACATGAGCCTGCAGCACTTGGCCAAGTACGACGGTATCGAGACCCTGCTGGCCGATGCACGCTCGCGGCGACCACCGGTGTTGCAGCCGGTGACTTTCGAAGAGAATGGCGTGCGCTGTCTGGCCTTGCCGGGGGATGCGCGGCATCCGCAGCCGCAGCGGGCGATTCCCGGTCCGACGCGGCTTGTATGGGATGGTGCGAAGTACGCGCCGCTGAAATGATGCGTGACCTGACCAGCGTGCGCCGCTTTTGTTGAGGAGAACCGTTTGCGCTCAAACCCTGTAAAGGAGACCCTCGCTGCCGGCGGCCGTGCATTCGGCGCCATGGTTTTCGAGATGTTCACTCCCGGATTGCCGCAGATCTGTCGCAATGCCGGCGCCGACTATGTGTTGTACGACATGGAGCATTCCGGGCTGGAGTTCGAGACGCTCAAGACCCAGTTCGCCCTGTGCCGCGGCCTGGGCATCGTGCCGATGGTGCGGGTGCCGCGCGGCGAATATCATTTCATCGCGCGCGCCCTGGACATCGGCGCGCTCGGCATCATGGTGCCGATGGTAGGCAGCGCCGAAGAGGCCGCGCACATTGTTTCCTGCACGCGCTATCCGCCCTTGGGCCGGCGCGGCGCCGCTTTTGGTTTCGCGCATGACGACTATCAGGGTGGCGATGTCGCCTCCAAGATCGCGGCCCTGCACGCTCGTACCATGGTGATCGCGCAAATCGAGACGGTCGAAGGCCTGGCCGAAGTTGAAGCCATCGCGGCCGTGCCCGGCATCGATGCACTGTGGCTTGGCCACTTCGATCTGACCAATTTCATGGGCATTCCCGGGCAGTTCGCGCACCCGGATTACCTGGCCGCCGTGCGGCGCATCGCGCATGCGTGCGCCAGCCACGGCAAAAGCGCGGCCTACCTGGCCACCGACGCCGACCTGGCACGCGAATACCTGGGTCATGGCTACCGGCTGCTGGCCTACGGCATCGACCAGCTGATGTTGCAGGCCGCGCTGGCGCAGGGCATCGCGGCGATGCGCGATTTTCCGGAGGCTACGAAATGAGCAGGCGATTCAAGGTGGGGATCACGCGCGACATTCTCGATTCGCGTGGCGAGCCGGCGTTTGGACGTGCGGCACTGAAAATTCTGGATGACGCGCCGGCTGTCGATTGGGAGTATCTGCCGCAGAAGCTAGCGCAGCTCGGGCCTGAACATGCCGCTGCCTACGATGCCATCTATGTCAACACCCCGCGTGTGCCGGCGGCGGCGGTCGCCGGCGCGGATTGCAGGGTGCGCGTGATCGCGCGCCATGGCGTGGGCTATGACTCGGTGGACGTGGCCGCCATGACCGCGGCCGGCGTGCTGGTGACCAATACACCGGCGGCCATGCCGCGGCCGGTGGCCACCATCGCCCTGACCTTCATCCTGGCATTGGCCGGACGCCTGTTCCTCAAGGACAGGCTGACGCGCACCGGACGCTGGAACGAGCGCATGGACAACATGGGCATGGGCCTCTCCGGTCGCACGCTTGGTGTCATCGGTGCGGGGGGTATCGGACGCGAACTGCTGCGCATGGCCGCCCCATTCGATCTGCAACTGCTGGCTGCCGACCCCTATGCCAACGGCGTTGAACTGGGTTACATGGGCGCGCGCAAGGTCGATCTCGACACGCTGCTTGCGCAATCCGATTTCGTGGTCGTGACCTGCCTTCTGAACGAAAGCACGCGACACTTGGTCGGCGCGCCGCAGTTCGCAAGCATGAAGCGGTCCGCCTACCTTATCAACGTGGCGCGCGGGCCGATCGTCGACGAGCCGGCCTTGATTGAGGCCTTGAGGAGCGGGCGTATCGCCGGCGCGGCCACTGATGTATTCGAGCAGGAGCCGGTCGATCCGGCCAACCCGCTGCTGGCCATGGACAACGTGATCGTCACCCCGCATTCGCTGTGCTGGACCGACGAATGTTTCCACAACATGGCGTCGATCGGGCTGCAAAGCATAGTCGATGCGCTCGCCGGGCGGCGCCCGGAGTATGTGGTCAATCGAGATGTGTTGACGCATCCGCGGCTGGGCCTGGTCTGAAGGGGTTTGGCGTGTTCGCCGGCATCTATCCGATTTTGTACGCATTTTTCGGGC
>JAYVWK010000417.1:0-8007 GCA_043786185.1 Burkholderiales bacterium | reverse complement strand
GATCATGGCGCGACGCGACGGCAAGACCCGGCTTGAAGCCCTGCTCGATGCCTGCCACAAGCGGGCCCGGCCGATCATCATGACCACCATCGCCATGGGTGCCGGCATGCTGCCGATCGCTTTAGGCAGCGGCGTGGCCGATCCGTCGTTTCGCAGCCCGATGGCGGTGGCGGTGATCGGCGGCCTGATCACCTCGACGCTCCTGAGCCTGCTGGTGATTCCGGTGGTATTCACCTTTATCGACGACCTGGCGCAGCTGGTCGTGCGTCTGTGGGGTCGGACCCGTGGCCGCACGGTGGCGAAAACGGCTGCCGAGGCTGCGAAACCGGGTTAGGTGCGGCAATCCGGGGCGCTCAGTAGCGTCGGTAATGGCGGTAGCCGCCGTAGCCAATCCAGGGGCGCGGCGGGCCCACCTGCAACGGTGGCCCGTAGATCACCGGCGGTGGTGCGGCGATCACCACGGGCGGCGCGATGTACACCGGCTGCGGCGGATAGTAAACAACGGGTCGGGCCGGCACGATGGTGCAGCCGGCGGCGAGGCTTGCCGCGAGAGCGGCAATGGCCAGGGCGAGGGTTTTCATTTAGGGTCTCCTCGTACTTCAACGCCCGCGGGCGGACGCGCGATGGCCACGAGATGTTGCGAGATGTTCGACGGCTCGGCAGGCCTTGCAGTGTGGCCGCCAGCGGCTGCTCACATGCTGTTACAGAAGCGGATCGTGTCGAATTGCGAGTTGCCGTCTGCGGCGCCGAGGCATCACCTGGCGCTTTGAAAAGGGAGTCCCTGCTAACGCAGGGTCGCAGTCAATGCGCGTTTCCGCCCGCTGCAGTCGAAAGCGTCGCCGACTTGCGCCAGCGCAACGTCGAGCCTCACCTGCAAGTCCGCCTGCGGATGCAACAACTCACCGGCGCGGGCCAGCCACACGTTGGTCAACAGGGCGCGCACGCCGGCGTCGATCTGTTCGAGGTCGCCAAGCCACGAATTGCGCCCAAACTCTTGCAGCGCCATTGCATTGAGTTCCGCGGCGGCATCGTGGAGCCTGGCCAAGTTGTTGCGCACGTTGTGCATTTCCAGGGCGAGCAGCCGGTCATACAGGCAGGAGTCCTGCGGAAGTTCGCTCGCGATATGCACTTCCTGCGGCGCTTCACCGAGCATGACGATCGCGATGAAGCGTGCGCAATGCATGCCTGTGGCCGGATCAAACGCCGCATGGCGCGTGAGTTCGATCTCAACCGTACCCTTTTGCTCCGTGGCGCTTAGCACCACATCTTCGGGCGCCGCGGCGACCATGGCACGCAGTTCGCGAGCGCCGAGCTTCTGGTCGACCACTGGCGCCAGCCTGGCTACCTTGAAGCTCAACTGCGAAGCGGGCAGTTCTTCGCAGCGCTTCTGGAACTCCGCCGACATTTGTTGCGCCTGTACCGAGCTTGCCACGCAAAGGAGGAATGCGAACAGGGTTTTCATGCGCGACCTCGGCTTGGCCTCGTGGTTTATCGGAACGGCTTGACGCAATCGTGCGATCAGCCTGCGGCAATGCGCAGTATTCGATACCGTCTACTCTCGGTAACGGCCCGGGTGGCGCAAATGTGAGGCCCTGTTGGGTGAATGCGCGCATACTTCCCGTCACCGCCGGCTATAAGTCGTACTCGTAAGGAGGGTCTGTCGCCATGATCATCGCCGTTGTTCAAATACCGATGCCGCGCCGGCCACGCGCGGTTGCCACCCTGGCGCAGACCAAGTCCGCACCAACCTTTCGCGCACTCGCCGACAAGGGGCTCCTGCGCAAGGATTACCTGAACGGCGATGCCGGCGGCGGTGGCGTTTACTACTCGACTTCGCGCGCCGCCGCCGAGGCCTGGTACACGCCGGAATGGCGCAGCAAGGCCGCGGCAAGCTTCGGCGAGGAACCGGTGATCACCTACTACGAAACATACGTCACGGTGGATAATGTGAGCGGCGAAACGATCGTGCGCGATTGAGCGCCGCAGCAATTGACGCGGGGGCAGGTTCCCTTGCGGCTGTACGTCACTCCCCAAGACTTGAAGCCGCGTTGACTGTGGACATGACATGCTCAAACAGATAGTCGCCGGCGACCTCGAAGTTGCCTATGAAGAGGCCGGGCCGGCGTCTGGCCCGCCGGTCATCCTCCTGCACGGCTTCCCCTACGACATTCGTGCCTATGACGCGGTGGTTCCGCCGCTTGCGGCTGCCGGCTGCCGGGTCATCGTGCCCTACCTGCGTGGCTATGGCGCGACACGCTTTCTTTCGGCCGTCACGCCGCGCTCGGGGCAACAGGCAGTGCTGGCGCACGATCTGCTGGCCCTGATGGATGCATTGATGATTCCGCAAGCGGTGCTGGCCGGTTACGACTGGGGCGGCCGCGCCGCGTGCATCGTCGCTGCCTTGTGGCCGCAGCGCGCGCGTGGCTTAGTCACCGGCAACGGCTACAACCTGCAGGATATTCCCGGCTCGCTTCGACCGCAGGCACCGGAGAACGAGCATCGCTTCTGGTACCAGTATTACTTTCACGGTGCGCGTGGCCGCGCCGGCCTCACGCAAAACCGGCGCGCCTTGTGCAAGCTCCTGTGGCGCCTGTGGTCGCCCAATTGGCAGTTCGATGACGCCACCTTCGAGCGCAGCGCGCCCTCGTTCGACAATCCGGATTTTGTTGACGTTGTGCTGCACTCCTATCGCCATCGCTTCGGCTTGGTGCCGGGCGATCCGCAGGTTGACGCGACCGAACGGTTGCTGACCGCATTGCCGAAGATCGGCGTGCCGACCATCACCTTGGACGGCGCCGGCGATGGTGTGATGGCCCCCGAAGGCGCCGCGCGGCATGCGGTGTTCTTCACCGGGCCCTACGAGCGTCGGGTGATTCCATCGGTCGGACACAACCTGCCGCAGGAGGCGCCGGCCGAGTTCGCGCAAGCCGTCCTGGCGCTGGTGTGATGCGTTTGCGCCTATAGTGTCCGACAGGCTGCAAGGCCTTGGGTATCCCACCCTCGATGAGCGGAGCAGGCGTATGGACCAGGAAAAAATCAAGGTCAAGGTCACCGACACCGGCAAGACCATGGACGTGGTGGTACTCATGAAGCGAGCCCAGGCGATCCAGATCGTTTTGGGCGAAGGCGTGCACAGCGTCAAATGCGATCTCGCGCCCACCCGCAACGGGCAGGCCTATGTGGGCAGCGCAATGGGCCGCGAACTGGTGTACGAACGCAGCCGCGAGCAGGTGCAGGCAGACATCGACCGCTTGAATCCGCATCTGCGCAATTCGCGCGGACGTTGAGGCAGTAGCGGGCGTTTGCGCTGGCGACTCGGGTCGCCATTAAAATGCGCGGCCCGGCCCTGTGCGAAGGGAGGCAGGCATCCGATCCAGCCGTTGCCACCGGCTACGCATCATCGAACAGAAAGCGCATGTCTTCATACCCACTTTCCAACCCTGCGGCCACGGGCATGGCCGACGCGATCGTCTCGATCCGCGGCGTCGGCAAAACCTACGCCAGCGGCTTCTCGGCGCTCAAGCACATCGATCTGGAGATCCGGCGCGGCGAGATCTTCGCTCTGTTGGGGCCCAATGGTGCCGGCAAGACCACGCTGATCGGCATCATCTGCGGCCTTGTCAATGCCAGCTGCGGCACGGTCACAGCCGATGGCCATGACATCGTGCGCGACTATCGCGCGGCGCGCTCGGTGATCGGGTTGGTGCCGCAGGAACTGCATACCGATGCGTTCGAGTCGGTGTGGGCCACGCTGCGTTTCAGTCGCGGCATGTTCGGCCGTGGGCCCGACCCGGCCTATCTCGAAAAGGTGTTGCGCGATCTTTCGCTGTGGGACAAGCGCGACGCCAAGATCCTGACGCTCTCCGGCGGCATGAAGCGCCGCTTGCTGATCGCCAAGGCTTTGTCGCACCAACCGAAGATACTGTTCTTAGACGAGCCCAGCGCCGGGGTCGATGTCGAGCTGCGCCACGACATGTGGCGCATGGTGCGCGAATTGCGTGAGCGCGGCACCACCATCATCCTGACCACCCACTACATCGAGGAGGCCGAAGACATGGCCGACCGCATCGGCGTGATCAACAAGGGCGAACTGATCGTGGTCGAGGATAAAGCGGTGCTGATGAAGAAGCTCGGCAAGAAGCAACTTACTCTGACCCTGCGCCAGCCCCTGGCCCGGATACCGGCGGCGCTCGCCGCCTTGTCGCTGGAGTTGTCCGCCGATGGCGCAAGCCTGGTCTACAGCTTCGACACCCAGCAGGAGGAAAGCGGCATCGCTGCGCTGCTGCGTTCGCTTGCCGGGCACGGCATCGATTTCAAGGACCTGCATTCCAGCGAGAGTTCGCTGGAGGACATTTTCGTCAGCCTGGTGCACCGGCCGACGGGGCTAAGCACATGAACACCCACAGCATTCGCGCGATCTACCGGTTCGAGATGGCGCGCACTTTCCGCACCCTGATGCAAAGCATCGCCGCACCGGTGCTGTCGACTGCGCTCTACTTCATCGTGTTCGGCGCGGCGATCGGCGGGCGCATGGGCGATATCGACGGCGTCAGCTATGGCGCCTTCATCATTCCGGGCCTGATCATGCTGACGCTTCTCAACGAAAGCGTTTCCAACGCCTCGTTCGGCATCTACATGCCCAAATGGTCGGGCACCATCTACGAACTGCTGTCAGCGCCCGTGTCCTGGATCGAGGTGCTGATCGGCTATGTTGGCGCGGCGGCGACCAAGTCGGTGGCGCTGGGCCTCCTGATTCTCATCACCGCCAGATTTTTCGTGACCTACGAGATCGCGCATCCGCTCTGGATGTTCGCGTTTCTGATCCTGACAGCGGTGACCTTCAGCATGCTGGGCTTCATCATCGGCCTGTGGGCCGATGATTTCCAGAAACTCCAGGTGGTGCCGCTTTTGATCATCACTCCGCTCACGTTCTTGGGCGGTGCGTTCTACTCGATCAACATGTTGCCGCCTGTGTGGCAGAAGGTGAGCCTGATCAATCCGGTGGTGTATCTGATCAACGGCTTTCGCTGGAGCTTCTACGGCGTGGCCGACGTGCATATCGCGGTGAGCACCGGCATCACCGTGGGCTTTCTGGTGGCCAGCCTGGTGTTTGTCTGGTGGGCGTTTCGCAGCGGCTACAAGCTGCGCAGCTAGGGCGAAGCCGGGCACGATAGCCATGGTCACCCCCGCGCAGGCGCATAAGCGCGAACTTAAAGCTGCAGCGCTTATCTCCCGCCCCTTCAAGGGGAGGGTTGGGGCGGGGATGGGGAAGTTTCGCGACGTCAGAGGGGCACTACCACGCCTGCATCCAAATCCGTATCGGCCGGCAGATTGAAGCGCATGGCCCCAAGTTCGGCAAGGCCGAACTCTGCGAGCAGGGCCTTAAGACGCGTGGCCGCCGCAAGATTGCGTCGGCCACTGAAACTCGCGATGATCAACTCGTTTTTCATACTGTGCTCCCAGCCCACCAGTTCTGTCACCGTGACCTGGTAGCCGCAAGCTTCGAGGTAAAGGCAGCGCAGCACGTTGGTGATCTGGCTGCCCAGTTCGCGCGTATGCAGGGGGTGGCGCCACAGTTCGGCCAGCGGCGTACGCTTGAGCGCGCCCGCTTTGTGCAGGTTGAGGGCACGCGCCACCTCCGCTTGGCAGCAGGGCACCAGCACCATGTAGCGGGCCTTTTTTGCGAGGCCGAAAGCGATGGCGTCATCGGTTGCGGTATCGCAGGCATGCAGCGCGGTGACGATATCGATGCGCTCCGGCAGTGCTGCCGAACGGGTCGACTCGGCTGCGCTAGTGGCCAGAAATGACATGCGTTCGAATCCGAGACGCGCTGCCAGCGCACGCGATTTCTGCACCAGGTCGGGGCGTGCTTCGATGCCGTATACGTGGCCGTCGCCGTGTGCTTTGAAATACAGGTCGTAAAGAATGAAGCCCAGATACGACTTGCCGGCGCCGTGGTCGGCCAGCGTGATGCCGCGCCCACCGATGGGCAGCGCCTGCAACAGTTTTTCGATGAACTGGGTGAGATGCTGTACCTGCTTCAATTTGCGCCGCGAATCCTGGTTGAGCCGGCCTTCACGCGTCAGGATATGCAACTCCTTGAGCAACTCAAGCGACTGGCCCGGCTGCAACTCCGCCGCAAGCGTGGCGGCCTCGCCAAGCTTGCCTTGGGTCACAATGGCAGCAGGGCGCGCGGC
Organism: Burkholderiales bacterium; assembly: GCA_043786185.1. Taxonomy (GTDB): domain Bacteria; phylum Pseudomonadota; class Gammaproteobacteria; order Burkholderiales; family JAEUOS01; genus JAEUOS01. Next base: position 1,810 of record JAYVWK010000417.1, on the reverse strand, counting down.
TGTTTTCGATCTCATGCGCCGATTCTGCCACGCGGGCTCACTTTTCCGGTTCTCTTGTCCACCATGCCCATCCGACGTGAGGCTCCCAGCCGGGAAGAAATTGCGCTGCTGCCGCCGTTTCCGGGTATGGCGCTCGAACACATCCATGTACCGGTTACGCCCGCGGAATTCGCCGCCGCCGCCGCCGATCTGGTGCTGCACCGCTTTGTGGGATTCGATACGGAGTCGAAACCGACCTTCACCAAGGGTGAGATTTCCGACGGACCGCATGTGGTGCAGCTTTCGACTCTGCACAAGGCGTACATCTTTCAACTGCACCGGGCCGGCTCTCGTTCCAGCGTGGCACGGCTGCTCGAATCGACCAGCTTGGTCAAGGTCGGCTTCGGCCTCGAATCGGACCGCGGGCAACTATTGCGCAAGTTCGGCATCACGCCCGCTGCCGTGCTCGATCTGGGCGTGGTTTTTCGGCGCGAGGGCTATCGCAAGTCGATCGGCGTGCGCACGGCCGTGGCAATCCTCTTCAAGCAGCATTTCCGCAAGCCCAAGAGCGTGACCACCACGGACTGGTCGCAGCCGGAGCTCAGGGACAACCAGTTGCTTTACGCGGCCAACGATGCCTATGCGGCGCTGAAGGTACTGCATGCCTTGCAGAAGCCGGAATCGGAATTGCGGATCAGCGGCAGGCTGCACACGGGGGGGCTGCGTGGCGCCCCTGGTACGCCCATCGCATGAGGTAGCGGAAAGCTCGATGCGGCCTGGTTGACCATTCACGCTTTGCGTGCCGCGCGCCGGCCGCGCCGATTGCATTCTTGCCAGTACGCGTTACGACGTGGTCCCATCCAGCAATGCCCCGACTGTGCCATGAAACGGATATGGCCCGCCGAACGCGCCGAACACTCCGCTATGCGTTACCAGCCGCCCATCGCGCCACACATGCAGCTGGTAGCCCGGCGGCTCCATGCGGTAAGAGGAGGGCCCCTGCGGATCGAGATCGAGGGTTACCTGGTGCGCCGGGCTGGGGCAGGTGGAGGCGAAGGTGTTGGCGAAACGCGCCTGGATGCTGCGATGCAAATGCCCGCAGACGATGCGTTCGATGTTGTGGTAGCGGCGTAGTATCGACTCCAGCTCGGCGCCACCTTCAAGCAGGCCGATTTTGTCCATGTGCGCGATGCCGGTGGCAAACGGCGGGTGATGCATGGCGATCACGGTAGGCGTGCTTGTGTCCAGCTGCGCGCGCAGCCAGTCGAGGCGCTCCGCGTCGAGTACGCCATGCGGCTTGTGCGCCACCACGGTGTCGAGCGCGATGAGCGTCACGCCGCCCAGATCGATGCGGTATTGCAGGTAAGGGCTGTCCGACTGCAGGTAGCCGGCTTCTCGAAAAGCCAGGCGCATGGCCGCTCGTTCATCATGGTTGCCGGGCAACAGATAAGTCGGCTTGCCCAGGCGCGCGATGCCGCGCGCCAGCACCGCGTACTCATCGGCGCGGCCGAAATCGGTCAGGTCGCCGGTCAGCAGATAGGCGTCCGGCGCCGGCGTCATTCGCGCCAGTTCGGCGATCGCGGTTTCGAAAAAACGGTTGGTATCGACGCGTCCGTACGCAAGCGAGCCGGAAGCACGGATGTGCAGGTCGGTGAGTTGGCACAGGATCATGATTCAAGTCTGGTGAGGTTGAAGGCGACGCCGGCTGCTGCAGGGTCACGCGCAGGTTCATCGCAGCCCAGTGAGTATGCGCCCGACCAAATGCGCATGGCAACAGAACCATGCGCGCACTAGCGCGCGGGCAAGCACAAAAAATGGCGATGCGACTAAC
>JAYVWK010000416.1:0-2867 GCA_043786185.1 Burkholderiales bacterium | reverse complement strand
ATTTCGTACTACGCCAGCAACCAGTGGCGCGCGGCGGCGGCGCAACCGCCGCACCTGGCGGCGATTTGCGCCTGGGAAGGCTGGACCGACGCCTATCGCGACGGCAACCGCCACGGCGGCATCGCCTGCACCTTTCGCAAGAACTGGCAGGACATGCAGGTCAAGACCGTGCAACACGGCGTGGGGTCGCGCGGCAGGAAAAGCCCGGTCACCGGCGAACTGGTATGCGGGCCGGAGACACTCACCGAACAAGAGCTGTTGGGCAACCGCGAGGACATGTGGGCCGAGGTGTTGAAGCGCACCCTGGATTCACCCTACTACCGCGAGCGTTCGGCCGACCTGTCAAAGGTGGAGGTGCCGCTGCTTTCGGCCGCCAACTGGGGCGGCCAGGGGCTGCACCCGCGCGGCAATTTCGAGGGCTTCAGCGGCGCCGCATCAAAGCAAAAATGGCTCGAGGTGCACGGCGGTTCGCACTGGGCGCCCTTTTACACGGACTACGGGGTGAAGCTGCAAAAGCGCTTTTTCGACCATTTCCTCAAGGGCGCTGATAACGGCTGGGAGCGCGAGCCGAGAGTGCTGCTGCAGGTGCGCCACCCGGGCGAGAAATTCGTCGCCCGGCATGAAAACGAGTGGCCCCTGGCGCGCACCCAGTGGACCCGTTTTCACCTCGATCCCTCAGGTCTGCGTCTGGCCGCGCAGGCGCCGGGCGCAACCCGAACTCTCGAGTTCGACATGATGGGTGAGGGTGTGAGCTTCTCGATGCGGGTCGAGGAGGCGGCGCTGGAAATCACCGGGCCGATCGCGCTCAAGCTGTTTGTTTCCTCGTCGACCGTGGACGCCGACATTTTCGCCGTGCTGCAGGTGTTCGAACCGGCGGGCGAAGAGGTGGTGTTCCAGGGCGCACTCGACCCGCATACGCCGATCGCCCAGGGCTGGCTGCGCGCTTCGCAGCGCAAACTCGATCAAAAACGCTCGCTGCCTTATTGGCCGGTCCACACCCATGACGTCAAGCAACCACTCGAACCTGGCCAGGTTTATGAGCTCGACATCGAAATCTGGCCCACCTGCATCGTCGTGCCCAAGGGCTACCGCGTGGCACTCAAGGTGCGCGGCCGCGACTATGAATACGCCGGCGAAGTGGCGGTGCTGTCGAACATGAAAAACCCGATGAAGGGCTGCGGCCCGTTCGAGCATGACGACGAAACCGACCGGCCGCCGGCGATCTTCGGCGGCAAGCTCACCCTGCACAGTGGGCCGGGGCAGGCCTCAAGCGTGCTGCTGCCGGTGATTCCGTAGGATCAGCGTACCTGTTCTCGCCAACTCCGGTCCGGAGGCCGGGCGCAGACACGGCACCCGGATTCACGTTTTTTTAAAAGGGCTCGCAAATGAATCGCAAATCCGTAGGGTCGATCGTCCTGGCCTGCTGCGCGTTGCTCAGCGCGAACGCGGTCCAGGGCCAAGCTTATCCAAACAAGCCGATCAAGGTCATCATCCCGTTTCCGCCCGGCAACACCATGGACATCATGACGCGCTTAGTCGCGCCGCGCCTGGGCGAGCGCCTGGGCCAGCAGATCGTGGTGGAAAACCGGCCCGGCGCCAGCGGCATGCTGGGGCTGGATCTGGTGGCCAAGGCGGCGCCGGACGGCTACACCATCGGCGCCGGCCAGGGCGGCAACCTGACGGTGCTGCCGCACACCAGCAAGAGCATTCCATACGATGCGATCAAGGACTTCGCGCCGATCACGGTATCGACCACCAACTATCTGGGCTTAGTGGCAAGCCCCACAGCCCCCTTCAAGACCCTGCCGGAAATGATCGCATGGGCCAAAGCCAATCCGGGCAAGCTGAGCGTAGGCACCAACGGTGAAGGCGGCTTCCCGCACCTGGCCTTCGAACACCTGCGCCTGATGGGCAACTTCTCGTTCAACCACATTCCCTACAAGGGCTCGGCGCAAATCGCCACCGACCTGATTGGCGGCCAGGTGCAGGCCGGGATCGACGGCATCTCGGGCCTGACCCCGCACATCCGCTCGAACCGTATCACCCTCATGGCGGTGACCAACAAGACCCGCGTAGCCACCTGGCCCGACACAGCCGCCGCCAACGAGGCAGTGCCGGGGTACGAGTCGGGCGGCTGGTTCGGCTATGTGGCACCGGCAGGCACCCCGCGCGACATCGTCGCCAAGCTCAACGATGAAATCAACCGCGCCATGAAGCAGCCCGACGTGATTGAGAAGCTGGGCGCGGCGGGCCTGATCGTGGTGGCGGAGTCGCCCGAGTACTTCAGCGAACTGATCAGAAACGATTTCGCCAAATACGGCAAGCTGGTGCGCGACATCGGCTTCAAGCCGCAGTAGGCATTCCGCTGCCAAGCCCCGCATCCACAGGACATACCTACCCATGACCAATCCCGCCGCCGGCACCGCGCCGCGCTACGAACCCTTCGGCTGGCACCATTGGCCCGATCATTTTTTCATGTCCTACCAGTTCCGCCGCGCCCTGGGCGAGACCCAGGAGGGCGGCGGCAGCGTAAGTGAATGCTTCCAGGCCGCCAGCCGCATGATTCCCGGCGACCTCGACAGCTGGCACCGCGAATGGATGCATGTCGCCCTGCGCAACGACGCGCGCGGTGACACCGCCCTGGCTGCCGGGCATGTGCGCACCGCGATGAACTGCTGGCTGCGCGCGGCCGACAATTTTCGCTCGGCTGAATTCTGGCTGGCCGCCGACGACCCGCGACGCCTGCCCACCTTCGCGCGCTGCGAAGCGGCCAGCCAAAAATGGCTGCGCCACTTGAACCCGCCGGGCGAAGTGGTCGATATCCCCTACGAAAACGGCCAGACCCTACCGGCATATTTCATCAAGTC
>JAYVWK010000415.1:0-13786 GCA_043786185.1 Burkholderiales bacterium | reverse complement strand
GCATTTCGCCGCAAGTACCGGGCGGTCGAAGGCATCATCACCGCGGCTGACGTGCCGGAAAATTCCTTCGCGGTGTTTCCAACACCCAAGGACCAGCCGGTACTTGCCGAAGGCCATGTCAGATTTCGCGGCGAAGCCGTGCTTGGAATCATGGGCGAAGAGGAGGCTTTGCGCGCGATTCCGGAAGCCGAGGTGCCGCTCACCTGGCAAGTGCTGCCGGCGCTCGAAACACCTGAAGAGGCGCTGGTTGCCACCGGCGATTGGCTGCACGACTTCGCGCCCGAGAACGTGTTGTGTCGTGGTCGCGTGGTCAGGGGCGACGTGCAGGCAGCGCTGGCAGCCTCGGCCTTCACCGCCGAAGACGAGTTCCGCACCAGCCATGTCGAACATGCCTATATCGAACCCGAAGCCGGATATGCCGAACCATTTGAAGAGAACGGTCGGCAACGGATACGCGTTTTCGCCTGCACCCAGACTCCCTACATGGATCGTGAGGAAGTTGCGAGGGTTCTCAAACTGCCGCTCGAAGCGGTCCACATCGTGCCCTCGGCCATTGGTGGCGGTTTCGGCGGCAAGCTCGATGTCTCGATCCAGCCATTGCTGGCGGTGGCCGCATGGAAAATGAAGCGCCCTGTACGTATCGTCTATACCCGGCCGGAGTCGATGATTTCGACCACCAAGCGCCACCCGGCGCGCATCCGTGCGCGCCTGGGTTGCGACAGGGAAGGGCACTTGACCGCGGTCAATTTCGCCGGCGACTTCAACACCGGTGCCTATGCCTCATGGGGATCGACGGTCGCCAACCGGGTGCCGGTGCATGCCAGTGGGCCGTATGTGGTGCCCAACGTGCGCGCGTTGACGCGTGCGGTCTACACCAACAACGCGATTGCCGGGGCTTTCCGCGGCTTTGGCGTGCCGCAAGCCTGCATCGCCACCGAGGCGCTGATGGACGATCTGGCGGACCAGTGCGGGTTTGACCGACTGGAATTTCGCCTGCGCAATGTGTTGCGCGCCGGTCGGGAAACGGCGACCGGCCAAACACTTGCGGCAAGTGTCGGCATCGCCCAGTGTCTTGAAGTACTCAAGCCTGTTTGGACAAGCGCGCTTGCCGCGGTCGCCGTATTCAACGCCTGCGCCACCGATGCCTCCCCGGTTATGGCGAACAAAGGGAAGGCGCGTCTGCGCCGCGGGGCCGGCATCGCCTGCATGTGGTATGGCATCGGCAACACCGTGATTGCCAATCCGTCGACCATGACCATCGGGCTGCGCAGGAACGGCCGCTTCATGCTCTACAACGGTGCGCAGGAAATTGGCCAGGGCAGCTACACCATCATGGCGCAGATCGCAGCCGATGCGCTCGGCGTGCCGGTCGGCCTGATCGATCAGATCCATGGCGACACCGACCAGACCGAAGATGCCGGAAAGTCCTCGGCTTCACGTCAGACCTTCGTGTCCGGCAATGCGGCAAAGTTCGCGGCGGAAGACTTGAAACGGCAATTGCTGGCAATCGCCGGATCGCCGGCGGTGGCGACCATCGAGCTTCGGGCCGGAACTTTGATCGCTCGCGCGGCAGGAATCGAGAAAGGCGTTGACCTCGCAAGCCTGCTGGTCGACGAACGTGGCGATATTGCCCTTGGGCGCGGCACCTTCAGCCCTGCGACAGTGCCGCTGGATGCCGATGGCCAAGGCGTGCCGTACGCCACCTATGGGTTCGCCGCGCAGATCGCCGAAGTCGAGGTTGATCTCGATCTCGGGACCGTCAAGGTATTGCATGTGCATGCGGCACACGATGTTGGCCGGGCCATCAATCCGACCCAGGTCGAAGGCCAGATTCATGGTGGCGTTGCGCAGGGACTGGGCCTGGCGCTGATGGAGGAATACATCAGCGGCAAGACTGACAATCTGCACGACTACTTGATTCCGACGATCGGTGACGTGCCGCCGATCACAACTTATCTGGTGGAAGACCCGGAGCCGACCGCGCCCTACGGCGCAAAGGGTGTCGGCGAGCCTGCACTGATCGCCACAGCGCCGGCGATCTATGGCGCGATTCGGCAGGCAACCGGTGTGCGGGTGGATTTCGCACCCTGTACGCCGGACCGACTGGCCCGCCTGATCAAGCAACAACGTGACGTCAAGGCGTAAGATTGAGTGTGAATTTTTCGATTTGGAGCCATCATGACGGAAGAAGAACTCCTCAAGCGCATCACCGTGAACCCCGAAATTTTTGGCGGTAAGCCGATCGTCCGTGGGCGGCGCATGGCGGTGGAGCATGTACTTGGCATGCTAGCCGCCGGGGACACAGTCGAAGATCTGCTCGACGGTTACAAATGGCTGGAACGGGAGGACATACAGGCGTGCATAGCCTATGCGAGCCGCCTGGTTTCGCATGAGTATTTCTCCCCGGTGGAAGTGAAGGCAGCAGCTTGAGGCTTTTGCTTGACTCCTGTGTCTGGGGTAAAGCCAAGGAGGAACTGGTCGCGGCAGGACATGATGTGGTTTGGGCTGGCGATTGGATCGCCGATCCGGGCGACAGCGCGATTCTCAGGCGGGCACACGACGAAGATCGCGTGCTTGTCACACTGGACAAGGACTTCGGAGAACTGGCCGTCGTATTCCGAAAAGCGCATTCAGGAATTATCCGCATGCACAAAGTGTCAGCCAGGCAGCAGGCCGGAATGCTTGTCAAGGTTCTGGCGGGGCATGGTGAGGAATTGACCTACGGAGCGATTGTTTCAGTCAACGAATATCGAATCCGTGTGCGCAAATCGGATGTCACGGACGATGGCTAAGCCGCATGACCAATTCGGTCTTGGTCGATTTTTTGGCGCAGTCGCTGGTGGTGGCGTTCCCGGTCGCTCGCTTTTTTGGACCGGTCGTGAAGGTAGTCGATGGTGTGAGGGCGACTTCCGGAGAGCTTGGCCGAGCATCACTTTGGATGGCTGCAAAAGCGGTTTTGGCGTGCGGACTGAGACTGCTCCCGCTAGTGAAACACTGAACAAGTTCGTCGGTTGGGAAAGTCACTTTTGCAACACTTTGAATCGATGCGGATCTTCGTTCGAGACTCCGCATTCCAGGGACTTGTTCGGCGTTTTCCTAGGGATTGGCGCTTCTGGAGCATTATGAAATGACAAGGTCGCCCGTCGCACTCATCACAGGTGGTCGTCGCGGCATCGGCCGCGGCATCGCCTATGCCATGGCGGACGCCGGCTTCGATCTGGTGATCAACGACATTGAGTTCGACGCCGCAACCACGGAAACGCTTGATGCCATCGCGGCTACGGGGCGACGTGCAAAATTCGTGCTGGGCGACATCGCCGATATCGAGTCGCATGACGCGATGCTCGATCAGGTGTGGTCTTCCTTCGGAACGCTCGACGTCCTGGTCAACAACGCCGGAGTGCAGGTCAAGGTGCGCGGTGACATGCTGGAAACCACGCCGGAGAGCTATGACCGATTGCTCGATACCAACTTGCGCGGCACATTTTTCCTGACGCAGAAGGTCGCGCGGCGCATGCTGGCCGAGAAACGCGAAGCCGATGCGCCATCGCGCGCGATCGTCACCATTTCATCGGTCAATGCCGCCATCGTCGGCCCCAGCCGGGCCGAGTACTGCATCTCCAAGGCGGGCCTGACCATGATGACCCAACTCTATGCCGAGCGCCTCGCCGGCGACGACATCATGTGCTACGAGGTGCGCCCCGGCATCATCGAGACCGACATGACAAAGCCGGCCAAGGCGCGCTACGACAAACTGATCGCCGAAGGCATCACGCCGGTCAAACGTTGGGGACAACCCGAGGATATCGGCAAGACCGTGGCCGCGCTGGCTCGGCGCGCCTTGCCGTTCAATACCGGCGCGGCCTTCTTTGTCGATGGCGGCATGCACATGAAGGTATTGTGATGAGCACGACCCACGCCGACCCCACCACCGGCATCGAGCCTGCGCCCGCCGAGCCCAGGTCAGGCGGCAAGATCATCTGCAATGCCTGCCCGGTGCTGTGCAATATCAGCGAGGGGCGCAGTGGCGCCTGCGACCGTTATGCCAATTTCAAGGGCGTGCTGACGCGCCTCGATCCACTGGTGCTGACCGCACGCACGCTTAACGAAAAGGGCGAACTGGTGGCTTTCGACGGCAAGCCCTGGGACGGCAATCCGATTGACAACCCGCCGGTCGATGCCGAGCGCTCACCGGTGTTCGTCACCGGCATCGGCTCGACCACCACCTACCCTGACTACAAACCGGCGCCGTTCATCGTCGCGGCCAAGCATCAGGGGGTCGATACCGTCACCGTGGTCACCGAGGGCGTATTCAGTTACTGCAGCTTCAAGCTCAAGATCGACACCGACCGCTACATCGGGCCGGAACAGGCCAGCGTGCGCCATGACGGTGAAGTGGTGGGGCATGTCACAACCGCCGAATACGGTTCGCAAATGCTCTCGCTGGGTGGGGTTCATCACCTCACCGGGGGCTCCAAGCGCGAAGGAAAGGTGACCTGCCAGGTCATGATGGACCTCGGCAACAAGAGGCCGGTCGAACTCGATATCGAGGGTGGGTCGAACCTGGTGGTGCAGGCCGGCCACGCGCCGGTCATCAACGGTATTGTCGAAAAGCGTATGCGCGTGGGCTGCGGGTCGGCCACCATCGGCATTTTCGCGCCGCAGTGGAAGGATCATGTCGACGAAGTGATCGTGGTCGATGACCACATCACCGGCGTGCTCACCGAGCACCAGGCCGGCAAATACATCGACATGCAGCCTTCCGGCATTCGCATTCGCGGCAAGAAGTCGACGCCGGGGCGCTATTTTCAAGTGGCCAATCCGGGCATGGGCTGGGGTGGCACTGACATCACCGACCCGCTCACCATCATCGAGCGGGTCGACGAGAAGGTCGCGCGTCCCGGTATGCGCGTGCTGTTTGTCTCCACCACCGGCGAGGACTATGCCTACTTCGTGCTTGGCGACCAGTTGCAGTTCGTGCCGGCTCCAATGCCGGCGCCTCTGCAAAAGGTGGTCGACCGAATCGGCGAGAACTGCGAACCGGCCTTGTGCACGGTGCTGTTCTTGGGCGGCGCCGGCGGTTCCCTGCGCGCCGGGGTGACCGATAACCCGATCGCCCTGACGCGCTCGATCAAGGAGCTTCTCACCAACGTGACCGCCGGCGGCGCACCGGCTTATGTGTGGCCGGGTGGCGGCATCATGATGATGGTCGACGTGATGCGCATGCCCGACAATGCGTTCGGCTACGTGCCGACGCCGGCGATCGTGGCGCCGATCGAATTCATCATGACACTCACCGACTACCAGGCAATGGGCGGCTATATGCACCGGGTGCGGCGCATTGAGGACGTGTTGGCAAAAGAGAAATTCCGCCTGGTGGAGCAGGACCTGCGCAATCCGTGGCCGATCGGCGCCAAGCCGATGGTGGGCTAGCCAAGTCATGGCACCGCAACGCCAGCTTCTTTGCCCTGGTCGCGAGTATTGGCGGCATGGCCCGACCGAACTGGTAATCGAGGCCTGGGGTGAACCTGCGGCGGTGGCAGAGGCCAAGGCTGCCGCCTGGGGCAGGTTTCAGCAGGTGTTGGGCGAACTGGTGGCGGAACTTGCGGCACTGCGCGCACCGATATCCGCGATGCGCGGCGTCAACGGGCGGGTGGCGCGGCGCATGTTGGCGGCGTGTGCTGTCTACACCCCGGATTTCATTACGCCGATGGCAGCGGTGGCCGGCAGCGTTGCTGACGAGATCATTGCGTGTTTTGCCCGGCCAGGCATCGCGCGGGCTTTTGTCAACAACGGCGGTGACATTGCCCTCCATCTCGCGGCCGGTGAGTCTCTGAAGATCGGTGTCGTGTCGCATGCCTATCAGCCCGACGTCGATGGCCACGTAACGCTTCTGGCGGACGGTCCGGTCCGCGGCATTGCCACCAGCGGCTGGCGCGGGCGCAGCTTCAGTCTGGGCATTGCCGACAGCGTGACTGTGCTGGCAGCCACCGCCGCTGCGGCTGACGCTGCCGCCACCATGATCGCCAACGCCGTCGATGTCGAGCACCCGGCGATCCGGCGCATGCCTGCGTGCGACCTCAAGGACGACTCCGATCTTGGTTGTCGCCTGGTTACGGTCGACGTCGGGCCACTGCCCGATCGTTTGGTGGCAAGCGCGCTGGATCGGGGTGCGGCCAAAGCGGAATCAATGCTGGCGCGAGGGTTGATCGTTGGCGCGGCGCTTGCTTTGCAGAAGCAATGGCGCAGCGCGGGTTGCGCCGACGCTAGAGTGCCGCGAATGTTGGCTGCGCTTCGCGCGGCTTGACGCGAACCCACGGAGCCCTGCAAACAATGCCCAGCATGATCAGGAAAGACCGCAAGCTCGCCGGTGACGCCACGCGCAAGGCCGCCGGCATGGTATCGAAAGTGGCAGACGAAGCCGGGAAACTGGCCGGCAAGTTCAACCTGTCGCTTCCTGGCCCGGAAGCCATCAAGGTGGATGTACGCAAGATCGTCACACTGGTCGAAGAGATTCGGCATGAGGGCGGTCCGCGAACGAAGAAACCGCACCTGCGTGGCGCCATTGCCGCAGTGGTCGCCAATCCGTTTGCCGGCCGCTATGTAGAAGACCTGACGCCGATGATGGAGGCTTTGAAGCCACTGGGGTATGCGTTGGCGGCTGCCCTGATCAAGGCGCTCGGGGGACCTAAAAAAGTCGATGCCTATGGCAAGAGCGTGATCGTGGGCGTGGCGGGCGAATCCGAGCACGCGGCGCTGTGGCATGTGCCGGGCGGCTATGGCATGCGCGAGTTGCTCGACGGCTCGCTTGCCATCGTACCGTCCACCATCAAAGTGGCGGCGGCGGGCGCCGGCGTTGATGTGCCGCTGCATCATCGTACAGCCGCCTATGTACGCAGCCATTTCGACAGCGTCGAGATGCGAGTGGCCGACGCGCCGCGACCGAACGAAATTGTCTTCATCCTGGCCATGGGAGTGGGCGGTCGGGTGCACGAGCGCATGGGCGGCCTCAAGGCTGGCGAAATTGCGAAGTTTGATGGCCAACGTTGAATCTTTTTGAAAAGGGAATCCCCATGAATCGACGCGAATTTATGCAGGTGGGTGGCGTCTTGAGCGCTGTCGTAACGTTCGGCGCAGCCGGGGTCGTCCATGCGGCGACCAAACCCGGTGCCACCGATGCGCTATTGGTCATCGATGTGCAGAACTGCTTCATCCCAGGCGGTTCGCTGGCGGTCAAGGAGGGTGATGCCATCGTGCCGGTGATCAACAAACTGGCCAAGGCGTTCGCCAACGTGGTGGTCACGCAGGATTGGCATACCGCCGATCATGTCTCGTTCGCGTCGCAACATCAGGGCAAGAAGCCGTTCGAGACGGTCAAGCTCAAGTACGGCACCCAGGTGCTATGGCCTGATCACTGCGTGCAAGGCACCGATGGCGCCGCCCTGCACAAGGATTTGTCGATCCCGCATGCGCAGCTGGTGATCCGCAAGGGTTTCCACAAGGACACCGACAGTTACTCCGCGTTTCTCGAGGCGGATCGCAAGACCACCACCGGTCTGGCCGGGTATCTCAAGGCACGTGGCATCAAGCGGGTTTATCTGGCGGGCTTGGCCACCGACTTCTGTGTCGCATGGAGCGCGCTTGATGCACGCAAGGCGGGCTTCCAGGCCGGCGTGATCGAGGACGCCTGCCGCGGCATCGATCTCAACGGTTCGCTGGCCAAGGCCTGGGCCGACATGGGCAAGGCCGGCGTCAAGCGGCTGAAGTCGTCCGAGATCGCCGCCTGAGATCATGGCCTTCCTGCGCAACTGCTGGTACGCGGCAGCCTGGCCGAGCGAACTGAATGGCGGTCTGCTCGCGCGCACCATTCTTGAAGTGCCGATGGTGTTTTACCGGATGACCAATGGCCGGGTCGCCGCCTTGCTCGATCGTTGCCCGCATCGCCTGCTGCCACTCTCGAAAGGCACATTGCGCGGGGACAACATCGAATGCGGCTACCACGGCCTGACCTTCGACTTTAGCGGGCGCTGCGTGCGCGCACCCGGCCAGGAACGAATTCCCGCGGCAGCCAAAGTGCGAAGCTTCGCGGTGGCCGAACACTTGGGGCTGGTGTGGGTCTGGCCGGGTGATCCTGCACTGGCGGATCGCGCCAAACTGTTCGACCAGTTGCCGCGCTGGGCCGAGTCGCAAGGCGAGTCGCCGGCTTGGGGTCTGAGCTGCGGGCCGTATACCCACGTCAAGGCGAACTACCAGCTGTTGACCGAAAACTTAGTCGACCCGGCGCACGTGACCTACGTGCACGCCTCGACCCTGGGGACCGCGGCGATGGCCGATATCCCGATCGAAACCACACAGATCGGCGATATGCTGCTGGTCACCCGCTGGACCCCTGACTCGCCGGCGGCGCCGATCCTGCAGCGCTTCGGCAAATGGGCCGGCAACGTCGATCGCTGGCAGTATTACTGGCTCTACCCGCCGTCGATCGCGGTGGTCGATTTCGGATCGCATACGCCGGGCATGGAACAGTCCGATGCGGCACGCGATGCCGGTATCCGCATCTATTCGACCCATTTCCTGACGCCGGAGACCGAAGGCTCGACCCATTACTTCTGGTTCCAGCTGCGCAATTTCGCGCAGACCGATGTCGCGGTGTCAAACGACATCACCGAGCAGTTCGTCATGGCTTTCGCCGAGGACAAGGCGGTGCTTGAGGCGATCGAGGAATCCGAGCGGGCGCCCTTTGTGACCGAGCGTGTCAAACTCGCGCTTGATGGCGGCAGCGTGCGTCTGCGCCGTACCGTGGCGCGCCTGATAGCCCGCGAGCAGGCGCAAGCCGGGCCGGGCGATGCCGCCGGCCAGACGGCGACCGAAACTTCGCAACAGATCAATTGAGTTACCCAAGGAGAGAAAAGATGAAGCTATTACCAACCCTCGCATTCGCTGTTGCCGCCGCAGTTCTTTTGGCAGGTACGGTGCAGGCGCAGCCCAAGCCGATCCGCATCGGCGAGATTAACAGCTACAAGTCGCAACCCGCCTTCCTCGAGCCCTACAAGAAGGCCATGGACCTGGCGGTCGAAGAAGTCAATGCAGCCGGCGGCATCAACGGCCGCAAGCTTGAACTGGTGATCCGTGATGACGGCGGAAATCCCGGCGATGCGGTGCGCGTGGCCGAAGAACTGGTGTCACGCGAAAAAGTCGATCTGCTCGCCGGCGGATTCCTGTCGCATATTGGGTTGGGCCTGACCGATTTCGCCAAGCAGAAGAAGATATTCTTTCTCGCCTCCGAGCCCCTGACCGACAAGATCGTCTGGCAAAACGGCAATCGCTATACCTTCCGCTTGCGCGCCTCGACCTACATGCAGGCAGCCATGCTGGTGCCGGAGGCCGCCAAGATGGGCAAGAAGCGTTGGGCGGTGGTGTATCCCAACTACGAATATGGCCAATCGGCGGTCGCGACTTTCAAGGAGCAACTGAAAAAGGCGCAGCCGGATGTGGAGTTCGTGGCCGAGCAGGCGCCGCCATTGGGCCGCATCGATCCTGGTGCGGTAGTGCAGGCGTTGAGCGATGCCAAACCGGATGCGATCTTCAACGTGCTCTTCGGTGCCGACCTCGCGCGCTTTGTGCGCGAGGGCAACACGCGCGGCTTGTTCAAGGGGCGTGAGGTCGTGAGCCTTCTGACTGGCGAGCCGGAATACATCGATCCGCTCAAGGATGAAACGCCCGAGGGCTGGCTGGTCACGGGATACCCCTGGTACGGCATCGATACACCCGAGCACAAGGCCTTCTTCATCGCCTACCACCGGAAGTACAACGACTATCCGCGCCTGGGTTCGGTGGTCGGTTATGCGACCATCAAAGCCCTGGCGGCCGGGCTCAAGAAAGCCAACTCGACCGATACCGAAAAACTGATCGCCGCGTTCCGCGGGCTTACCTTCGAATCGCCGTTCGGCAACGTGACCTTCCGCGCGCTTGACCATCAGTCGACCATGGGCGCCTATGTCGGGCGCACTACCCTGCGCGGCGGCAAGGGCGAAATGAAGGACTACAAGTACTACGACGGTGCGAAGTACTTTCCGTCGGATGCCGAAGTCAGGAAGATGCGGCCTGCCGATTGAGGTTTGAACCAGTCGACTGGTCCAGGCACAGCGCAATGGCCGCCCGCAGGCGGCCATTGTCTTGCCCAGGCGCAGCCCAGGCCCATGAACTTCTCCTCACATGCCCCTTGACGCGCTAGCGGTCCAGTTTCTAGGCGGATTGGCGGGGGCTTCCACCCTGTTCCTGATCGCCGTCGGCCTGTCGCTGATTTTCGGCGTCACGCGCATCGTCAATTTCGCCCACGGCTCGTTTTACATGCTGGGCATTTATGTGGCCTACACCATCGTCGCGCGCTTTGGCGGCTCGGTGTTCGGCTTCTGGGCATCGATCCTTATGGCCGCATTGGTGGTGGCGGTCATCGGCGTGATCGTCGAGCTCTTGTTGTTGCGGCGCATCTACCAGGCGCCTGAACTTTTTCAGTTGCTTGCCACCTTCGCCGTGGTGTTGATCGTGCGCGACGCGACACTGGCCATCTGGGGTCCCGAGGATCTGCTCGGACCGCGCGCCCCCGGTCTGAAGGGTTCGGTTGAAATTCTCGGTCGTCAGTTCCCGCAGTACGACCTGGTGCTGATCTTCATCGGCCCGCTGGTATTGGCGCTACTTTGGTTTGTGCTGACCCGTACCCGCTTTGGCGTGTTGATCCGTGCCGCCACCCAGGATCGTGAAATGGTCGGCGCGCTGGGCGTCAACCAGGCATGGCTGTTTACCGGTGTATTCGCGCTGGGCGCGTTTCTCGCGGCCTTGGGAGGGGCCTTGCAGGCGCCGCGCGAGCCCGCCAATTTGGGCCTGGATCTGCTGGCCATCGGCGAAGCCTTCGTGGTGGTGGTGGTGGGCGGCATGGGCAGCATTCCGGGTGCCTTTCTCGCCGCCTTGCTGATCGCCGAGATCAAGGCCATGTGTTTCGCCATCGGCCAGACCACGCTGTTTGGCGTGAGCTTTTCATTTTCCAAGCTGACCCTGGCGGTCGAGTTCCTGGTGATGGCGGCGGTGCTGATTTGGCGCCCCTGGGGGCTCTTGGGGCGACCGGGCGCGGCTACCCGCAACGCCGCCGAGATCGAGGCCCCGCTCACGCCGGCGGATGCGCGCACGCGCAAGTTCGGCTGGATCGTGCTGGGCTTCCTGCTGCTGCTGCCGGTGCTGTCGCAGGCGTACCCGTACACCGTGGTGCTGGCCATCGACATCCTGATCGCCGTGCTGTTCGCCACCAGCCTGCACTTCATCATGGGGCCGGGCGGCATGCACTCATTTGGGCACGCGGCGTATTTCGGCCTCGGTGCGTACGGGGCGGGCATGCTGGTCAAGCACCTGGGCTGGCCGATGGAAGGCGCGCTGTTCGCCGCGCCCTGGCTGGCGGCGCTGGGCGCGCTGGTCTTCGGCTGGTTCTGCGTGCGCCTCTCGGGTGTCTATCTGGCGATGCTCACGCTGGCCTTCGCGCAGATCGTCTGGTCGGTGGCATTCCAGTTTGACGGCTTGACCGGCGGCAGCAACGGCATTGTCGGCATCTGGCCTGCTTCCTGGTTGTCGGAGAAGTGGGCCTACTACTACCTGACGCTCGCCCTGACGTTGATCGGCGTGCTGCATCTGTGGCGCGCGCTGCTGTCACCGTTCGGTTATGCGCTGCGCGCGGGCCGCGATTCGCCGCTCAGGGCGGACGCGATCGGTATCGATGTGTTTCGCATCCAGTGGGCGGGTTTCGTTTTGGCCGGAATCGTATGCGGCGTGGCCGGCGCCCTGTTCGCATTCTCGAAAGGCTCGATCGCGCCCGAGGCAATCGGCGTGGGTCGCTCGATTGATGGACTGGTAATGGTACTCTTGGGCGGGGTGCAAACCATGGCAGGTCCAGTGGTCGGTGCCGCCTTGTTCACCTGGCTGCAGGACCTGATCGCGCGCGAGTTCCAGTACTGGCGTGCAGCTCTGGGCTTCACGATCCTGATTCTGGTGCTGGCATTTCCGCAAGGCGTGGCCGGGTCGATCAAGCGGGTGTTCGGGAAGAGCACGCAATGAGTCTCCTCAAGGTCACCGGCTTGACCAAGTCTTTCGGCGGCGTTCGGGCGGTGGGCAATGTCAGCTTCGAAGTGGGTGCCGGCGAATTGCTGGCCTTGATCGGGCCGAATGGTGCCGGCAAGTCGACCTGTTTCAACATGCTCAACGGGCAACTGGCGCCGGATGCGGGCGGCATCGAGTTTGAGGGGCGACAGATTGTCGGCATGCGGCCGCGCCAGGTGTGGCGCTTAGGCGTGGGCCGTACCTTTCAGATCACCGCCACCTTCAGCTCGATGACCGTGCGCGAGAATGTGCAGGTGGCGCTGCTGTCGCACCGGGGCGGGCTCGGCAACTTGTGGCGGCGTGCGCGCGACCTGCATGTCGCCGAAGCGGATGCATTGCTCGCGCGGGTTGGCATGGCGGCCCAGGCCGAGCGCCCATGTTCGGTGCTGGCCTATGGCGATTTGAAGCGTCTGGAACTCGCCGTCGCGCTGGCCAACCGCCCGCGACTGTTGCTGATGGACGAACCGACCGCCGGCATGGCGCCCAAGGAACGTGTCGCTTTGATGGCGCTGGCCGCCGAGATCGTCAAGACCGACAACATCGGTGTGCTCTTCACCGAGCATGACATGGACGTGGTGTTCGCCCACGCCACGCGCATGATCGTGCTCAATCGTGGCCAACTGATCGCCGAGGGTGAACCGCAAGCGGTGCGGGCGAACGAGGAAGTGCAGCGCATTTATCTGGGGAGCCGGCACTGATGCTGAAGGTCGATGCACTCCACAGTTACTATGGTCAGGCGCATATCCTGGCCGACATTTCGCTGGAAGTGAATGCCGGCGAGGTAGTGGTGCTGCTGGGGCGCAATGGCGCGGGCAAGAGCACCACGCTCAAATCGATCGTCGGCCTGGTACGACCGAAGAGCGGCAGCGTCGAATTCCAGGGACAGCGCATCGAGCGCAGCGCGCCCTATCGCATTGCGCGCATGGGCCTGGGTTATGTGCCTGAGGATCGGCGCATTTTCACCGACCTTTCGGTGCTCGAGAACCTGGAGGTCGGGCGCCAGGCGCCGCGCGCCGGCGCGCCGACCTGGAATTTCGAGAAGATCGGCGCCTTGTTTCCGAACCTCAAGGAAATGCCGCAACGTCTGGGCGGGCGCATGTCCGGCGGCGAGCAGCAGATGCTGACTATCGCGCGCACCCTGATGGGCAACCCGCTATGTGTGCTGCTCGACGAACCCTCCGAAGGTGTGGCACCGGTGATCGTCGACCAGATGGTCGAGGCGATCCGCGGTTTGAAGGCCGCCGGGGTGGCGATCCTCCTGTCCGAGCAGAACCTGCATTTCGCCATGGATGTGGCCGATCGTGCCTACATCATTGAGAAGGGCGGCATCCGCTTTTCCGGGACCATGGCCGAACTGCAGGCCAACGCCCTGATCCAGGCGCAATACCTGGCTGTTTAGGCCGCACAGTGCCGCGCACATCTTGCCCCATACGCACGCAACCGAGCCGCGCGACCAACCAACGGAGACGAAACACATGAGATTTGCAAACCTGATCGGCGTGGCGATTGCCCTGATCGCCACCGCTACCGCGGCGCAAGCCCAGCCCTATCCGAACCGGCCGATTCGCATGATCGTGCCGTTCCCGGCTGGTGGCGCCGCCGACCTGGCGGCGCGCACCGTGACCCAGGCGCTGGCGCAAGTGCT
>JAYVWK010000414.1:0-2814 GCA_043786185.1 Burkholderiales bacterium | reverse complement strand
CACTGTTGGCGATGGCCAGGCTCCAGAAATGAGGCGGTGTCCACAGGAACAGCACCAACGCGAGCAGGAGCGGCGCCGCGCCCAGTTCCGGGTTCGCCGCCGCGGCGCCTGCGAGCACGGAAAAACTCCCCGCCAGCCCGCCGACGACGATGTTGAGCCAGGTGCGGCGCTTTAGCCAGACGGTATAGACGACGGCGTAGAAAAATGCGCCGAGGAAAACGTACAGTGCGGCGAGTGGATTGGCCGCATACCACGCCGCCGCGACCGATCCCGCAAGCAGGATGACGATCAACGCCAGCCATGCCGGCGAATGGCGCAGTTCACCGGTAGCGAAGGCGCGACCGCGGGTGCGCAGCATCAAGCGGTCGGTTTCGTACTCCACGTACTGATTGAACGCCCCTGCACTCGCGGAGGAAATCAGCACGGCGAGCGCGAGCACCGCGAGCGAGATGCCGCCGGATCCGGCCCCGGGGGTGACGGCGAAGCCGGCCAACGCGGTGATCATGATGACAAAGCCGATGCGCAGCTTGAACAGCCCCAGAACCTTGCGTGCGAGGTGCGTGGCGTCGGTGCTGCGTAGCGTCGTGTCCATGTTTGCCTGCGCTCTATCTGCTTGTCAGGGCGGCGGATGCAATCGGCCGCATCAGCGTCGTCCGGGCCAGCGCATTACCGAGTGCGTCCGCGACGCATCAGCTGAGTCCCCAGACTTGCGACAGATATTTCCAGTTGATGAAGTAATACAGCACGAACGCTACCAGGAACACCATCGCGAGGGCGAACGTGCCCGGCGCGGCGAAGCCGGCCGAACCATGCCCCTGGAGCGCGGCCGTGGAGGGGAAAACCGGAATCGGCACCGTCTTCTCGCTGAGCCCGCCGACGTCCAGTTTCTTGCCCCAGAGCAGTGAGCCGACGGTGATGTAGATATAGAGCGCACCGCCGATAATGGCCACAATACCCGTGATCCCGACCAGACCCATCATCAGGTAGGCCGCGCCGGGAAACTCGTAGGCCAACGGCGAGCCGCCCATGGCCATGTCCCAATGGCGGCGGGAGACGCCCAGGGTTCCCGCACCCATCATTACCACAACGAAGAAATACATCGACAGGCCGAACAGGTAGGGCTGCAGCTTGGCCAGTCCCGGGTTGATCATTTCGCGCTTGAACAATACCGGTATCAGGAAGTAGGTCAACGACATGAATGAAAGCGTGGTGCCGATTACGACGGTGGCATGGAAGTGGCCGGGGACGTAGATGGTGTTGTGGATGAGCATGTTCAGCTGTTCCGTGCCCATCATCACGCCGGAGATGCCGCCGAGGAAACCGAAGCCGATCAGGGAAATGAACATGCCGGAGAACACCGGATTGCCCCACGGCGCTTTGCGCAACCATTCGAACAGGCCTTTGGTGTATCCCTTCTCGCGCTGTGCTACTTCGATCGCGCCGGGAATGGTGAGGCCGTGGATCATCGAAGCCAGCACGGCGAAGTACATGAAGTAGCTGGTATTCACCACTTTCCATTCGGTGCTCAGTCCGGGGTCCGCCAACAGATGATGCGCGCTCGCCAGCTGCAGGAACAGGATATAAAGCAGGAAGGCACCGCGGCTGACGCGTTCGGACATCGGCTTGGCGCCGAAGCAGATGGCGGCGATCGCGTACCAGATCGAAATGTGCGCGGCGACGTTGATCTGCTGCGAGGAGTGGCCGAAGGCCCACCAGATGGTGCGATACACCAGGGGATCCACCTCCTTCACGACTCCGATCGACATGAGGAAGGTGGGGATCAGGATAATCGCGCCGGAGGCAATAGTGAACACGGCGATAATGGCGGCGGTAATCGCACCGAAAGTGACCAGCGGCACCGAGCCCTGGTAGGTTTTCTCGTTCTTGGCCACGACGAGCGTGCCGAAGAAGACGAAGCAGCCGACCAGCGCGCCCACCGCGAACAGGATCAGGCCGAGATAGAACGCCGGCTCCGCCATCATCGGCACGTAAGAGGTCATCATCACGCTCGATTGGCCCTTGAACACCGCGACGTTCGTCGTGACGGAACCAATCAGCATCAGGGCGAACCCCAGCCAGGCGATTCTGGGCGTGGCGAGACGGCATCGCAGCAGGGTGGAAGAACAGAAGTAGAGGACTGCGATCTCGAAAAAGATGATCCAGAAGATCAGCATGTCGATGCCATGGGCGGTCAGCACCATGTAGAAATTGTCTGCTGCGAGCCAGTGCACCGCGGGCCAGCGGGTCAGCACCACGCCCACGGCGAGTATGCCTCCGATCAGCAGATAGACCACTGCCACGACGGCGTTGGCCAGCATCAGTTTCTCTGCATGGGTGTCGAATTGCAGCCCGGAACGCGGGCAGGTGCGATAGGTAGTCATTGGCGCCTCCCCTTACTTTACGTAGATGCGGCCGGCCATGTTGGCATGGCCGATCCCGCAATATTCGTTGCAAACGATGGAAAAAATCCCGGATTGGTTGGGCGTTACCTTGACCACGTGCTCATAGCCAGGAACGACCTGAATATTGATGTTGACCGGCTGCAGTGAAAACCCGTGGTTATAGTCGAGCGAGGTCAGATGCAGGCGGTAGGTCTTGTCTTTTTCGAGCTCGATGACCGGCCACCAGTCCCACAGACGCGCAATCAGATAGACATCGCTGCCCGCGGGCGGATGCACCACCGGTATGTCGCGCGCGGTTTCCTTGCGCACCGTGTATTGATCCACCATCGCCTGAACCTTCTTGCTGAAGTTCTCGGGCGAGGTGCGATAGGCTTCGTTCGAGAGGTTCTGCTTACCGTACACATGCCAGATC
>JAYVWK010000413.1:0-5696 GCA_043786185.1 Burkholderiales bacterium | reverse complement strand
GCAAGGATGCGACACGCATACTTTGCGCGGCCGCGGCATCCAGCGTCAATCGGCGCAGGCGGGTTTGGCCGGCGCATTGCGCCTGAATTCGCCGGATGTTTGATCTGCCTCAATTTCCGCAGACAAGGTGTAGCTCGCCTTGTCTCTTTCAAGCCCGCGACTGCATCGATTCCACGGACGATCCGGCGTGCCGTCAGTGCGAACCCGGTGCGCCGGCCGCTTCGCGCTCGATGCGCTGCCGCAGTTCGCGAAAGCGCTGTTCGGCCTGCGCTCCGAACAGGGGATCGTGATGCGGTATGGCGGCGATCGAGCGCGCCACCTCCACCCAATCCGCCGCGTCGAGCGTGGCAGCGGCACGCGGCAGCATGATGCTTTCCTCGGCGTCCAGATGCGCCCGGTAGTACCCTACGAAGGTCGCTGCCGCCGCCTCGACCTGCGCGCGTTCGACGACCGCGCCAGCGACTACCGCATCCAGTTGGGCGAGCAGGGCGGCGCCGCAGGTGGCGATAACCCGATGCTCCTGCATGAGTCTCGCCACCAGGGGTTTCAAACGCGGATCGCGCCTGCCCATCAGGGAAAAAACCTCATTCTCATAACGGTGGTGGTGCACGTCGGGGAAATCGTGCAGGTAATAGACCATATCCTGCATTAAACCGTAATCAGGTTCCTCCCCTTGCGCGAAGAGCGCCACCTGCGCCTCGAACAGGCGCAGCAGCCGCGCGAAATTGAGGTGTTCCGCATGCCAGGCCGTGATTTGTCCGCTCGCCATGATCGATCGCCCTCCCTTGCTTGTACCGACCAAGTTTGGCCAAGCTCGCCACGCCGCTATTGATCCAGAGCAAGGAATCTGCACGGCAGGCCTGCGCATTGCCCCCAACCCGGCGAAAATGGCCGCCAGCCATCGCCCACTTCCCGTCCATGGAACCCGCCAAAAACACAACGCTTGCCATTGATCTTTATTCCCCTGCCGAAATCGCCGACCGCGTCGAGGCCGCCGGCGTCAGCAAGGCGCGCCTGCCTTTCCTGAAACTGTTCGTACTGGGCCTCCTGGCCGGCGCCTTCATCGGCCTGGGCGCGATGTACTACACCATCGTCGCGGCCGACCATGCCCTGCCCTTCGCCATCGGGCGCCTGCTCGGTGGCCTGGTGTTTTCACTGGGCCTGGTGCTGGTGGTGATCGCCGGGGCGGAGCTTTTCACCGGCAACAACCTGATCGTCATGGCCTGGGCCGACGGCAAGGTGAGCACCGCCGAAGTACTGCGCAACTGGGCGATCGTCTACGTGGCCAATGGCCTGGGCGCCGCCGCCCTGGCCTGGCTTACGTGGATGTCCGGCCATCCCGCACAAGGCTCGGGTGCGATTGCAGCGCAAACCATGGCGATCGCCGCTGCCAAGACCGCCATGCCGTTTGGCGAGGCTTTCTTTCGCGGCCTCATGTGCAACGTGCTGGTGTGCATGGCGGTGTGGCTGGCAATGG
The DNA here is from genome assembly GCA_043786185.1 of Burkholderiales bacterium. Lineage (GTDB taxonomy): Bacteria > Pseudomonadota > Gammaproteobacteria > Burkholderiales > JAEUOS01 > JAEUOS01. The sequence goes on along the minus strand of JAYVWK010000413.1, from coordinate 4,219 downwards.
CGGCGCGCAGCGTCACCGACAAGACCCTGGCGGTGGTGTTTCCGATTTCCGCCTTTGTTGCCGCCGGCTTCGAGCACAGCATCGCGAACTTCTATTTCATTGCGCTGGCCATGCTGCTGGCCGCTTCCGGAACATCGGTTCCGGCCGGTGCGACCATCGATCTTGCCGGCATGGCGGCCAACCTGCTGCCGGTGACCCTGGGCAACCTGGCCGGCGGCGCCGTGCTGGTGGCAGGCGTTTACTGGATCATCTGGAGAAAGGCATGATCAGGCCGCCATTGATCGGACGCTGGCACCTTGGGGGCGCCGCACACGCCCTGCAGGGCGAACAACTGCAGGGCCGCCAGCCGGCAGGGGCATGGGCGCCGGGCCAGGCGCGCGGACCGCGCTTGCCCTACAACCCGAGCGCCCCGCTCACTAAGCCGCGCAAATCGCGTTTCAGCTTTTCGCGCACCGGCGCCGCGGCGCGGCTCTTGATCAGGTTTTTCAACTCGTATGGATCCTGCGCGAGATCATAGAGCTCATCGAGTTCGCCTTCGCGGCCGCGATTGACCCAGTGAATCAGCTTGTAGCGGTCGGTGCGCACCGCCTTGTAAGTCATGCCCACCAGCCATGGCATCGCGTTCTCGGCCCAGTACTCGATAAGGAATGACTTGCGCCAGCCGGCGCGTTTGCCCGCGAACAGGGGCAACAGCGAGCGCCCCTGTATTTGCGCTCCCGGCTTGCCACCTGCCAGTTCGATGAAGGTGGGCGCGATATCCTGGCAGATCACCAGATCCTTCACACGCGAGCCGGCCTTGACCCTTTTCGGATAGCGCACCAGGAACGGCGAGCGAATCCCTTCCTCATAAGCGAAGCGGCGCTCCGGCCCCAGGCCGTGCTCGCCGAAAAAGTAGCCGTTGTCGCCGAGGAAGACGATGCAGGTATTGTCGAGCTTGCCCTGGCGGGCGAGGGTTTCGAGAATCATGCCAACGCCTTCGTCGACCGACGCCATCATCGCCGCACGCAGGCGAATCTCCTCCTGCTCGCCCGAATGCACCGCCTGCATGACAGCCTGCGACTCCTTGGTTTTCTTGAGGTCGAAACATTCGGCCCAGGCCGGCTTCTGCTTGATCACTTCCGCTGCCGAAAGCATGTTGGGAGATTTCGGAAACACGCAGCCGCGGTAAAGATCGCGGTGCCGCTCCGCCGCCACATAGCCATCCACCCGGAATGTGCCGTCGGCGGCCTGCTCGGCATCCGGGTGCACGGCCTTGTGGGCTACGAACAGCGAAAACGGCTGCTTGCCGCGCTTCTTGTGGTGATCGTCGAGAAAGTCCACCGCCAGGGTATTCATGATGTCGGTGACATAGCCCTGGTGCTGCACGTATTTGCCGTCGTGGTTCAGCTTCGGGTTGTTGATGCGCCCATGGCCGTCATAGCTCACCCAGTAGTCGTAGCCGGGACGCGGGCCGCCTTCATTGCCCATGTGCCACTTGCCGATGTGCGCGGTGCGGTAGCCGCGCTTCTGCAGATCCAGGTGATAGTTTGGCAGGCGGTGGCTCATGGCGTCGCGCGCGACGTTGTCGATGATGCCGTGGCGGCTGGCGTACTGGCCGGTGACGATCGATGCGCGATTGGGCGAACAGATCGGCGTGGTGTGAAAGGCGCGCTCGAACAAGGCCCCTTCGGCGGCCAGGCGGTCGATGTGCGGAGTCAACATGTAAGGGTGGCCGCCGGCGCCGAATTCGTCGTAGCGCAGGTCGTCGACCAAGATGACCAGCAGGTTGGGTTTCATCGTCGCTCCAGTGTAAAGTCTGGGCTCAAGCCTACACGATCCGGCTGCGCGCGCCGGCGCGGACGCAACACGGAAGGAGACCTGAATGTTCAAGATGAGCGTAGCGCGCAGCCGACGCGGCGCCGGATTGGCCGCGCTCTTGCGCGCAGTCAGTGTGGCCGTTCTGCCCGCGACAGCTTTGGCCCAGGCCGACACCTATCCCAGCAAGCCGGTGCGCTTCATCATTTCATTTCCGGCCGGCAGTGCGACCGACCAGGTGGCACGCCTGATCGCACCGCAATTCACCAAGGCCACCGGCCAGTCGGTGGTGGTCGACAACCGCGGCGGCGCCGCCGGGTTCATCGCCTGCGAGGCGGTGGCCAAGGCCGCGCCGGACGGCTACACGGTGCTGTTCACCACCGGCACCACCCATGCCGCCAACCCGGCCCTGTTCAAGAAGCTGCCCTACGATCCGGTCAAGGATTTCGTGCCGGTCACGTCCCTCAGCATGAACGACTTCGTGCTGGTGGTGCTGCCGACTTTCCCGGCCAACAACGTCACGGAATTGACACAGCTCGCGCGCGCCAGTCCCGGCAAGTACAGCTTCGCTTCCGGCAATGCACCAAGCCGCATCGGCGGCGAGATGTACAAGATGATGAGCGGCACCAATCTGCTGCACGTTCCTTACCGCGGTGCGCCGCAGGCCCTGGGCGACCTGCTGGGCGGGCAGGTCAGCATGATCTTCAGCGATTTGCGTACCGCCATGCCGCAGGTGACGGCCGGCAAGCTCAAGGCACTGGCATTCACCGGCAGGAAGCGTCTTGCGATCGCACCGAACGTGCCAACCATGATTGAACAGGGCTTCCCGGACTACGACTTGTTCAACTGGGTCGGGGCTTACCTGCCGGCGAAAACGCCGCCCGCGATCGTCACCAAGCTCAACGCCCTGCTGCATGCCGCGGTGAAGGCTGACCAAGCCGCCCACGAAACCACCGGAGGTGAGGTGCGGCTCACCACACCGGCGGAGTTCGCAAAAATACAGGCCAGCGACACCGCCATGTGGGCGCGCGTGGTCAAGGCTGCCGGCATCGAACCGGAGTAGCGCGATATCACGTCAGAACAGCTATTCGTTTTCGAGGAGACCAGCAGCATGCGCATGCATAGCGTGAATCAATTCCCGTGGAACCGCCTGGCGTGCCTTGTGTTGTTGCTTGCAGGATTGACCGCGACGCCAGCCAGCATGGCGCAGACCACCGCCTCCGACTACCCCGGCAAGCCGATCCGCTTCGTGGTGTCGTTTCCCGTCGGCAGCGCGACCGATCAATCGGCCAGGCTGCTGGCACAGCAGATCGGCAAGGCTACCGGGCACGCAGTCGTGGTCGACAACCGCGGTGGCGCGAGCGGATTCATCGCCTCCGAGGCGGTGGCCAAGGCGCCCGCGGATGGCTATACGGTGCTGGTCACCACCGGCACCACCCATGCCGCCAATCCGAACCTGTTCAGGAAACTCCCGTACGATCCGGTCAAGGACTTCACGCCGCTCAGCAGCATTGTCACTGCCTCGTTCATCATGGTCGTGGCGCCTGCATTTCCGGCCGCCAACGTAGCCGAATTCGCGCGGCTGGCCAAGGCCAGTCCGGGCAAGTACAGCTTCGCCAGCGGCAACGCACCGAGCCGCATCGGCGGCGAAATGTTCCGGCAAATGGCCGGAGTCGACATTCTGCATGTGCCGTACAAGGGCGCCCCGCAGGCGCTGACCGATCTGATCGGCGGCCAGGTCAGCGTCATGTGGAGCGACCTGATCACCGCCATGCCGCTGGTACAAGGCGGCAAACTGAAGGCCCTGGCGGTCACCGGAAAATCGCGCCTGCCGATGGCACCTGCCATACCAACCATGATCGAGCAGGGCTTTGCGGACTATGAACTGGGCAACTGGCAGGGCCTGTACCTGCCCGCCAATGCACCGCCGGCGATCACGGCCAAGCTGACCAGCCTGATTCACGCCGCGATCAAGGCCGAACAGGCCGCGCTGGAAGCCAGCGGCACCCAGGTGATGCCGCTCTCGAACAATGACTTTGCCGCGCTGCAGGCACGCGATACCGCCATGTGGGCACGCGTGGTCAAGGCTGCCGGCATGCAAGCGGAGTAAGCATATGTCCAGCAAAAACAGCGGGGGCATGCTCGCCGGCATCAAGGTGATCGACCTCACCTCGGTGGTGATCGGGCCCTTGTGCACGCAAATCCTCGCCGACCACGGCGCCGAGGTGATCAAGGTGGAAAGCCCGGCGGGCGACATCGGCCGCCATCTGGGCGGCCGTGGTCGCACGCCCGGCATGGCGCCCAAGTTCCTGCACTTAAACCGCAACAAGCGCTCGATCTGCCTCGACTTGAAGCACCCGGACGGCCATGCGGCGCTGCTGCGCCTTCTCGAAACGGCGGACGTGATGACCTGGAATGTGCGCCC
>JAYVWK010000412.1:0-10225 GCA_043786185.1 Burkholderiales bacterium | reverse complement strand
CGTATCGGCGGCAAAGCCGGCCGGCAGATTGTGTGCGGCGAACAGGTGTAGCTGCGGCGGATCGGAGCCGATGAAACGCAGCGCCGCCGCGTCCGCGCCCAAGGCAGCGGCCACGCGCTCGAGAAAGCCGCGGCACAGGGCTTCCTGCCCCTGCGGTTCGGCCAGGAACGCCGCGGTATCGTACAGGGCCGTCAGTTCGGCATTGCGTTCGGCCAGGCTGCGGGTCTTGTCCTGCACACGCGTCTCCAGGCTGCCATACAAGTCGCGCAAACGGTCCGCCATGTGGTTGAAGCCGGCGGCCAGCTGGCCGAATTCGTCGCACCCACCGGCCGGCAGGCGCACGCTGAAATCGGCCGTCGCCATGCGTTGCATGCCTTCACGCAAATGCTGCAACGGCAGGATGATCACCAGGAACGCCAGATACACCAGCGCGATCGCGCCGGCGATCGCCAGGCCCACCAATCCCAGCTGGAACATGGTCAACAGATTGGTGCTGCGCGCCAGATCGTCCTCGATGCGGAACACCAGCACGTTGGTGGCTTCGACAAAGGCGGCGACATCTGCGCGCGCGAGCGCAGCAGGCAGGCCGTCGACGGCGCGTTGCGCCACCGCCCGCAGCACCGTCCAGCGCACCTCGATGCCGGCGAACAGCGCAGCTACCTGCGGGTTGGCCGGCAGCAGCAGCGGACGCGCCGGGTCACCGCGCTTGAGGGTGGCCAGCACATGGTCGAACTCCTGCAGGTCGGCCGCAAGGTCGCGCCGCGCCGCCGCCGACAGAGCGTCGCGGCTGTCGGACAGCACAAAGGCCAGGCGGTAGGCGCGCATGCGCAGGCTGCCGGCATCGTTGATCGCCGCCGCGCCACCCTCAAGCTGCCACGACACCAGGAGGGTCAGGCCGATCGACATCAGCGCGACCACCAGAAACAGCACCTGGATGGCGATGATCTTCGAACTCAAATTGCGCATCCGCGCCCCGCCCGCTTGCAACCGAAGGCACCAGTGTGCGGCCGATTGCCGCTGCCGAATTGATCCACATCAACGTCGACCAGCGCCGACGCACTAGGATAAGATCATGGCCCGATGCGCGCATGGCGCGAGCGGCCCGGCGTTGCGCACCCGAAACACCCACCCAAGGAGAACAAACATGTACAAGAACATTCTGGTTCCGATCGACGGCTCGAAATTGTCCGAAAAGGCCGCCAAGGAAGCGGTGGGACTGGCGCGTGCGGTTGGCGCCAAGCTCACCCTGTTCCATTGCGTCGCCGATTTCCCGGCGCCGGTGTATGCCGAGAGCGCGATCCTGGCCGCGCAGATCACCTCAGGCCAGTATCGCAAGGAAGCGGTCAGGCATGCGGAAGAGGTTCTGGCGAAAGCCGCCGCCAAGCTGGCCAGCGCCGGCCTGGCCATCGACACCATGCATGCCGTAGGCGACCTGCCCTATAACGCCATTGTCAGTGCGGCGGCCAAGAAAAAGTGCGACCTGATCGTCATGGCCTCGCATGGACGGCGTGGCCTTTCCGGCTTTCTCCTGGGCAGCGAGACGCAGAAAGTGCTGACCCACTCCAAGGTGCCGGTGCTGGTGGTGCGCTGAGAAAGGCTGCAGCGGCCATGGGCACAGGGGGAACAGCGGGGTCTGTCGGCGCCGGCGCGATCGCCGCGGCGAAGGCGCTGGAGATCATTCGCGAGGAGCATCGCACTCTGGCGGCGGTGCTGCACGGATTGAAATTCATGGTGCAGGAGATCCGCAGCGGTCAAGCGCCGGCGGATTTCGATCTGTTCCGCGCCATGGTCTACTACATCGATGCCTACCCGGAGCGGCTGCATCATCCCAAGGAGGAGCAGTTCCTGTTTCGCCTGCTGCGCGCCCGCACGTCCACGGCCGACGCCCTGCTGGACGATTTGCGGCATGAACACGAAGCTGGCGACCAGGCGATTCGCAATTTGGAAAGAAAGCTTCTGGCCTACGAACACGGAGCGCCCTTCGCGGTCTTTTGCGATGCCGCCGATGCTTACGTAGAAACCTACTTCGATCACATGCGCAAGGAGGAGAAGCAGGTATTCGCGCTGGCCGAGCAGTGGCTTACCGTGGCGGACTGGGCGGAGGTCGGCGCGGCTTTCGCTGAAAACCGCGATCCGCAAAGCGGCCCGGATGCGGCGCAATTCCGCGCGCTGTTCTCACGCATCGTCAACCTGGCGCCGCCGCCGATCGGCGTCGGCCCACTGTTTCCGCGCCGCAAGGACGTCTGAAGCCGACAACCCCGGCGCAGGTGCGTCCCACGTGGCATTGGTCGCCAACACGCGGCGACAGCGAGTTAACGACGCGCCCGACGCCTAGCGCATGGTTCGCCTGGCCGATTTCAATGCCTGTACTCGTCCCTTATTCTCTCTGAGGCCGCCACGTCGTCGTGCATGCGCGAATGCATTTATGCCGTGCTGCCATGATCGCGGCCCGTGCGTTCCCGCATCCACGCCATGGCGCCGCCGACCGCGGAGTCACCTTGTCGCAGACAGCCATAAACGCCGCGTTCAGGTGGCATGCGCCCGCACGGCGGGTGAGGCCAACGGCTGCACCGCCAGTCGCAGCCCCATCGCCTTGAAGATCGCCAGAAGGCTGTTGAGCGCCGGATTGCCCTTCGGAGAGAGCGTGCGATAAAGCTGCGTCGGATTCAGGTGCGCCTGTTCGGCCACAGCCTGAACGCCCCCAAAAGCCTGGGCCATCTGGCGCAGCACGATCAACAACTCGGCCTGGTCGCCGTCTTCCAGGATGCCGTTGATCACCTCAAGCGCCAACGTGGGATCCTTGCGGTACAACTCGGCCATCGCATCGTCGTGGGGTCTACTTCTCATCATCTGTTCTCCGTTGCCAGTCCTGCCAGTAATCCACTGCCCGAGCGATGTCCGCGTCCTGCGTCCTCTTGTCGCCGCCACACAAAAGCAAGATCACACGTTGGCCCGCCACGGCGTAGTACACCCGATAGCCCGGCCCCGCATCGATGCGCAGTTCCCAAACGCCGTCGCGACAAAACCTGTGGTCACCGAAGTTGCCTTGCGCGACGCGAATGACGCGCCGCGCCACCGCAACCTTGGCCTGCCTGTCGCGTAGCCGCGTAAGCCAGTCGATGTACCAGTCCTTGTGCTCACCGGGACTCAGGTAGTGCTCAATCTCGTAGCTTGTCATCTTCGTCTATAAACGAATAATAGTCAAGACATGAAAACTTTCGCGGCCATCGTACCCGCCAACATGGTCTTGCGCAGGTTCGCCGCCAGTTTGACGTCCTGCCGCATATCCCCGCACCCCGTTTTGCGGCGCGTTCACCGGGAGGATGAAGCCGAAGCCGAGCATGAGCTGCAGGATCATCGTCATGCCTACGATGTTGAGGTCCGGCGTTTTGACCGCCAACAGCACGCCGATGACAATTGCGATCCAGGTTCGCCTCGACTGCACGGAAGCGCCGCCAGACAGCGTCTGCTGCTTTGACACGGATCAAGCGTCACCCGCGATGCTGCGTTACAGTTGGCCTCCGGCACTTCAGGAGTGACACCATCGACATTCAGGATTTCATGTCGGCAACCGACATGATGGCTGCCTGGTGCGTTCCGCTGGTCAAGCTGCTTTGAGCGCCACCTCCCCCTTGCCGGGCGATGCGCCTGCGGCCAGCGCGTCGAAGCCCGCCGCGGCGGCGCCGCTGCCTCGTGCGGCCGACAGCGCAGCGCCTGCCGAGCCATCACGCGCGCGGAGCTCGCTGCGCTGGATGATCGTGCTGGTCGTTTTTGTTGCCGTGGCTGCCGCCGCCCTCACCTGGTGGCTGCGCCACGCACCTCTGGTACCCGCGATCCAATTGGCCTCGGGCCCACTGGTACGCACTCTGCAATTCTCCGCGCGGGTGGCCACCCTGTCGCGCGTCGACGTGGGCAGCACGGTGACCGGGCGCGTGGTGCAGGTCGCCGTGCGCCAGGGCGCGCAGGTCAGGCAGGGCGACCTGCTGGTGCGCCTGGAAAGCGACGAATTGCGCGCCGCGCTGGCGCAGGCGCAGGCCACGGAGCGACAGGCGGTCGCGCGCCTGGCGGGGCTGCGCAGCAGTGGGCGCGGCAGCACGCAGGCAGCGGTGGCGCAGGCGGGGGCGGTGCTGACGGCGGCCGAGGCCGATCTGCGACGCACGCAAGACCTGGTGGCCAAGGGTTTTCTCTCCGCTTCCCGTCTTGACGAGGCGCGCCGCGCCGTCGAAGTTGCACAGGCGCAACTGGCCGGCGCGCAGGCGCAAAGCGCCGCCAACGACGAGCGCGGCACCGAGGTCATGCAGGCGCAGGCGCAGCTGGCGCTGGCCATTGCCTCCAGCGCGGCGGCAAGGGCGCGCCTGGCGCAGGCTGTGCTCGCCGCGCCCGCCGATGCCACCGTTCTGGCGCGCTCAGTCGAGCCAGGCCAGATCGTGCAGCCGGGGCGCGCCCTCTTGAGCCTGGCGCTGGCCGGCCCCTTGCAGCTGGTGGCGCAGGTCGACGAACGCTATCTCGAACAATTGCGCGTGGGCCAGCCTGCCAGCGTGCTGGCCGACGCCTTCCCTGACCAGCGCTTCGCCGCCAGCGTGCTGTCGATCGCGCCGCTGGTCGATGCGCAACGCGGCGCCATCGAGGTCAAGTTCGCCGTGTCGCAGCCGCCACCCTTCCTGCGCGAAGACATGACGCTATCGGTCGAGGTGGAAACGGCGCGCCGCGCCACTGCGCTGGCTGTTCCGCTGCAGGCGCTGCGCGCCGAACCCGCGGCAAGCAACGTCGTGGTGTGGATCGAGCGCGACGGTCGCGTCGCGGAGCGCCGGGTGCGCCTGGGACTGCGCACCCTGGAGGCCGCCGAGGTGCAGGAAGGCCTGGCGGCGGGCGACATCGTCCTGCTCGGTACGCCGCCCGGACCCGGCAGCCGGGTGCGTGCCGACACCACCGCGCCGCCGGCCGCGGCCGCGCGCAAAGGCACAGCCGAGGACGCCGGCTCAGCCCTCACCAACGCGATGGGGCGTTGAGCATCCATGTTCAATCTGCTCGGTTTCGAGCGCCGCGTGGCGCTGCGCTTTCTGCGCGAGGGCCGCATGCAGACGCTGCTCATCATCGTGGGCGTCGCCGCCGGGGTGGCGGTGGTGGCCTACATCTCGGCGCTGATCACCGGCCTGCAGAGAAACACCCTGGACAAGACGCTCGGCGCGCAAGCCCACGTGACCTTGAGCGCCCCCGACGATGTGGTGCTTGCAGCGCGCACACCGGCCGCGGAAACCACCGCGCTTACGCAGACACAACCGCGCGCGCAGCGTCCGCGCTCGATCGGCAACTGGCAAGCGCTGGTACCGATCCTGGAGGCCATGCCCGCGGTAACCGCGGTCTCGCCGATGGTCGCCGGCGCCGGGCTGGCCGTGCGTGGCGAAGCATCGAAATCGATCGCCCTGATGGGTGTGGAGCTCGACCGCTATGACCGCATCGTGCATTTGCGCTCGAAGGTGGTGGAGGGCATAGCGCGCCTGGAACCGGGTGAGGGCGTGATCGGCCGCGAGCTGGCCGCCGATCTCGGGGTGCGGGTCGGCGACCGCGTCGGCCTCATCACTGGTAGCGTCAGCGATTCGATCCGCGTCACCGCGCTGGTGGACCTGGGTGTACGTGAACTCAACCGACGCACCGTGATCGTGCCCCTGCGCACCGCGCAGAGCCTGATCGGCCTGCCGGGCGGCGCCACCGGCCTGGACTTAGCGCTCACCGACGTCTGGGCCGCGCAGGCACTCGCCCGTGACCTGTCGCGCCGCCTGCCCTACAAGGCCGAGAGCTGGCAGGAGGCAAATGCACAACTGGTCTCGGCGCTCAACGCGCAGTCGGTCTCAACGACACTGATCCGCGCCGTGGTGCTGGTGGTGGTGGTGCTGGGCATCGCCAGCGTGCTGGTGGTGTCGGTGGTACAGAAGCGCCGCGAGATCGGCATCCTGCGCGCCATCGGCGCCACCCGCGCCCAGATACTGCGGGTGTTCCTGCTGCAAGGGGCCATCGTGGGCGCGCTCGGTTCAGGTCTCGGCGTACTGCTGGCGCTGCTGCTGATTCGTGCGTTCATCACGTTTGTGCGCGGTGCCGACGGGCTGCCGCTGTTCAACATCACGCTAGAGCCCGCCCAGGCACTGCAGGTGGCTGCCATCGCGACCTTGTGCGGCGTGCTGGCGGCGATCGCGCCGGCGCGGCGCGCCGCCGCGCTGGACCCGGCGCAAGCGATTCGCATGTGAGGTCGCGCGCATGACCTCCGCGACCGGCCCGGCCAGCGTGCGCCGCCCACTGATCGAACTCGGCGCCATCCGCAAGAGCTACAACCTGGGCCTGCCCAACCAGGCCGAAGTGCTGCACGGCGTGTCTTTAAGCATCGGCCACGGCGAGTTCGTGGCCCTGATCGGCCCCTCCGGCTCGGGCAAGAGCACGCTACTGAACATCGTGGGCCTGCTGGAACGCATGACCAGCGGCAGCTACCGCATAAAGGGCGAAGAATCCAGCGGACTCACCGATGCCGAGCTGACGCTAAGCCGGCGCGCGCTGCTGGGCTTCGTGTTCCAGTTTCATCACCTGCTGCCGGCCTTTACCGCGCTCGAAAATGTGACCCTGCCGGCGCTGATGCGCGAAGGCCGCGTGACGCCCGCGCAACTTGAGCGCGCGCGCGCCATGCTGGCGGCCGTGGGGCTGGAAAACGCCATGGGCAAACGCCCCGGCGAACTCTCCGGCGGCATGCAGCAACGCGTGGCAATCGCGCGCGCCCTGGTGCTCGAACCGCCCCTGGTGCTGGCCGACGAGCCCACCGGCAATCTCGACCGCGCTTCGTCCGACGAGGTGTTCGTGCTGATGCGGCGCATGCATGCCGAGCTCAATACCTCGTTCCTGGTGGTCACGCACGACCCGCGCCTGGCGGCACGCTGCGACCGCATCATCGAACTGGTCGACGGGCGCATCGAGCGCGACGAGAACGTAGAAGCACAAACGGCCGATCCAAAGCCAGCCTGAACCACCGAGCGCCACCAAAAGCATGACAGCCTCGCCAGAGGACCATAACCCTTCCATCGAGGGGATGCCCAAAAGGCTGCGCCTTTCGGTCAACTCTCATGTCAAACGTTACGCCACAGAAAACGCCACCGTGTGCTCAGGGAACGCTTTCAATACCTTCTGGTCAGCAGTCAACAGTTTTATCCCGAGACGCATCGCCACTGAGACGAACTCGCAGTCGTAAGCACTGCAGTTACTATCGCGAACAAGTTCAAAGACCCGCAGTGAATCAACCTCATGTTCGCTACCAATCAGCAGCGCCTCCGCCTCCCGTTGAATCTCACGCATGCTCTCAAACGTCAATTGCTTCCGTCGCAAATAGCCGGCGAGAAGGTTCCGGAACTCGCTACGCCAAAGCACTGGCGCAACCCAATCCCGGTCCTTCTTCAGCCAGTCTTCGGCTTGGTCCGCCTGCTCACCGCGCAAGAAGAGATAGGCGATGACATTGGTGTCGACTGCGATCACGGACGACCCTCGCGCTTGAAGGCATCAATGTCTTTGGCCGTGAACTTGCCTTTAGGAAGAGACTCACGAATCGACCGGGCTCTGGCTATGACTTCTTCAGCGGTGGCGCGTCCAGGAAGTAGGACTGATTCAAGGCAAACGATCGCCTCGCTGTTCAGACTCCGTCGGTGGCTCTCGGCCGCGGCCTTGAGCCGAAAGTACACTTCGTCAGGGATGTTCTTCAGGGTCAGCGTTGTCGGCATAGAGTTCTCCATATTCAAGGTCACCATTATGGTTGCACTTTGGAGCAACGTCAATCTGCGACCCAACGACCGAGCTTAGATCGCGCGCAGCCATGATCTGAACCCTTTGTCGGACGAGTCCAGCCCGCTGGCGCTGATCGGCTCGAATAGAAAACATCTTTTCAGGAGGATGCAGGAAACCGAAGTTGCGCGCCCGCCGAAAGCTGTTCAAGCGTTTCGATGAGCAACTGGCCACCAAGGGGCTGATTGCCAAAGGTGGGCAGATGGTCGATGCCACGTTTGTTGAAGTGCTCAAGAGCCGCAATAACCGAGAAGACAAAGCCAAGATCAAGGCCGGCGAGATACCGAAAGAGTGGAAGAAGGAAGATGCGGCGACGGTGCGTACCTTCGGGACATGGACAATCTTTAGTCCTATCGAGAGGTCCGGAACCGGTTCTTTGCGAATGTAGCTCCTTCTGCGGCACCGGCCGTGACGCTGGTCGAGGTGTCGAAGCTATACGGCCCCGAATTCCTCATCGAGATTGAAGCTGTGGCAGCGGTTTGAGGCGAAATGCGCGAAACAGCTTGCGCCATATGTTCAATTCGACGTGCGATACAACCGCTCATGCGTCCCCAGCGAGTGGCGTATTGGCGCAGCCAATGGCACTGAAGAGCGCGTCGCCCAACCCTGCATTCGTTTGGACGCACTGCGCGCGCCGCTCACTTCCTTGTTCGGCCGAATAGCCGACAACCTGGCTGGGCAACCAGCTATGTCGCCTTGAACGGATTTAGGAGCGTTACGCCGAAGGATCTAAAGTCGCCTGTATTGCGCGTCACGACGGTCAACCTGTGAATCCGTGCAATCGCCGCGATCATCGCGTCTTCGTTGAGGGTGTCTGACTTTCGGTGAATCAAGCTTGCCCACATCCTGAAGGCAGCACCGTCCATCGGCAGTACGTTGTACGAGGCGGCTACTAAATCCACCCAATCGTGCAGTTCTTGAGCCTTCGCCTCGTCTTGCTCCCGAGTCACTTCCACACCAGCCTGCAACTCACCCAGCGTCACCGCGGAGATGCTCAGATCTGCGTCGTCTACGCTGCGGATCCAAGCCAGCACAGCGCCGTGCGGCCTGGCCCGTCTAAGCTCAGACACAACGTTGGTATCGAGCAAGAACACAGTCACCTCACGTCCGCAGGTCGCCGACGCAATCTGCCTCTTGGCGGCACCGGAATGTCCATCCTTGCGCGGTCGCTGAGCAGCAATTCTTTCAAGCTTGGACGTGCCGTCGCCTGAATTCTCTTCCACACCTCCACAGGCACGAGCACCGCAGCCTCCGCCCCCCGCTTGGTTACCATCTGCGGGCCATCAGTCATGCAGGCATCTAGAAACTCACTGAACCTCGCCTTTGCGTCTTGAACCGGCCAAACTTGCATCTCTGGCTCCTTTCCGAACTAGTCAGAAATCTAGTCTATCATCGATGCAGCCCAATCCCTCGCTCAACCGGACTCGCTGCGGCAGATCGGTTAGCTGGAACGTCGACGCTGCAAAAGAACCCCCGTTTGGCGCGCTATACCCACAAGACGGCGATCTCCAATGACCGCCTGCGTGGCTGGCATGCCGGGCAGGTGTCGTTTCGGGTGCGCTACCCAAACCACCGCAAGGCAGGCGGCCTGGCGTCGTTGCCGGCCGAGCTGTTCATCGAGCGCTTTTATCGCATGTGCTGTCGACCGGTTTCAAGCGCATTCGTCACCATGGTTTGATGGCGGGTCGACACAAGGCGGCGAAGCTGGCGACCTGCCGCACCCTGCTGGACCAACCGGCGCCAGTGCCGGCCGTGATCGAATCGGTGGCCGATTTCATGCGGCGGGTCGCCGGCGTTGAGATCAGCCGCTGTACCACCTGTGATCATCGCCAGATGCGGGGGATCGCGGCACTTCCAGCGGGGCGGGCTCCAACAACAATCCGCCAGGCGACCGGACCGCCGGCATGAACGGCGATGTTTCCGGTGAACCTTGGATACGGTCCGGCTACCGATTCAGCTGCCATCATCAGCAGTTGTTCGATAAAGTGCTTCGACATCCGGCACAGCATGTCTTCAATCGACAGTTGCGCTTGCCCGACCATCGCCAATAATGGCAGTGCGGATTGCGGATTGGCCGTCAACCGGCTGCGCTTCCAGTGCCGCACGGTTCACCTTGCTGACGATTTTCCGTTTCGGGCTTTGGGCGTAGCGAGTAGACTTCTTCATGATGGTTGAGTTTTCTGTGGTTCAGGTTGAGGATGTCGAGAACCCGCATTCTGCGGCCCCGACTGCTTCAACCACCAACTCAACCTGCAACTATGTTCGGGACATCGCCATAGCTGGTTATGGGATAGGGTTGGCGTCACCGGTCAGTTCCACGATTTCCATGCTTAGCCGCTCGGCTTCGATGTTCAATTGTGCTGTCTCCACGTCGATTGCTTTCGCTTGTTCCGAAGCAACTTGTTCCAGGAAC
>JAYVWK010000411.1:0-6464 GCA_043786185.1 Burkholderiales bacterium | reverse complement strand
GGCTCCGCTTGCGGCGGCATAAGCCATGAGCGCTCCCGCCTGGCCGCCCAAAGGGAGCGCCGAATTGAACAATGCGCCTCCCTCGGGGAGGATGTCACGCAGTGACAGGAAGGTAGTCCGATGAGCGCTGTCCCCGCCACGATTGTTGCAAGCCGGCCCGACACGCCGCTGGTGCGCGTCACCGATCTCACGGTACGCTTTGTCAATCACGACGCCAGCGTGCACGCGGTCAACGGTGTCTCCTTCGACCTTAAGCGCGGCGAAGTGCTGGGCATCCTCGGCGAATCGGGATCGGGAAAAAGCGTCACGCTCAAGACCCTGATGCGCCTCTTGCCGACACGCAAGACCCGCCTGGGCGGCGCCATCAATGTGGCCGGGCAGGACGTCATGGCGCTCGATGCGCGCGGCCTGACCGCTTACCGTGGCAGCGTGGTGTCGATGATTTTCCAGGAGCCGATGCTGGCCTTCGACCCGGTGTTCACCATCGGCTACCAGATCGCCGAGGCGGTGGTTCAGCATGAAGGCGTGTCCCGTGCGGCCGGCATGCAAAGGGCTCTGGAAATGCTGGAGCGGGTGCAGATCCCTTCGGCCAAACGACGGCTCGATGCCTACCCGCATGAGATGTCCGGCGGCATGCGCCAGCGCGCGATGATCGCACTGGCCCTGGCCTGCAAGCCGCAGTTGCTGCTGGCTGATGAACCGACCACGGCGCTGGATGCCACCGTGCAAATCCAGATCCTGCTGCTGCTGCGCGAGTTGCAGCAGGAATTCGGCATGGCGGTGATCTTCGTGACCCATGATGTCGGCGTAGCCGTCGAAGTGTCCGACCGCGTGGCGGTGATGTATGCCGGGCGCTTTATCGAAACCGGCAGCGTGCGCGACATCATCCGCAATCCGCGTCACCCCTATAGCCAGGGCCTGCTGGCGGCCAATGTGCTGCCGGGCATGAACGATCGCGCCGCCGGCGCGGCACGCGAGCGCATCGAGGCGATTCCCGGCAGCCCGCCCAACATGAGCAGGGTACCCGAGGGCTGCGCCTTCGCGCCACGCTGCAAGTATGCGGAAGAACGCTGCGGCACGGCCTTTCCGCCCGCGGCCGCGGTCAGTGCTTCGCATCAGGTGCATTGCATCCGCGGCTGAAGCTGGGCCGCATCGATCCCGCCGGCGCGCCGCTCTAGTAACATTCAGCGCGGCGCCCGACATCCTGCGGCGCGACAACACCCACGGGAGACCGGCATGACCACCAAGGGCTTTTCCATCAGCCACCTCTGCACCACAAAATTCGAGAGCGGGCTGCGCGAGTTTTTCGACTACCGCGATCTGGGTATCGAAGAGGCGACCGACGGCCGGGTGGTGGCGCATGTGATCCGCGCCGCCAAGGGCGCGGAATTCACCGGCCAGCCGCACCTGCACCGGACCGATTTCCAGATGGTGTATATCCTCAAGGGCTGGATCGAATTCGAGTATGAAGGCCAGGGCAAGGTGCGCCTCGAAGCCGGCTCCTGCGTGCATCAGCCGCCCTCGATCCGGCATCGTGAAATCGGCCACAGCGCGGATCTCGAAATGCTCGAAATCGTGATGCCGGGCAAGTTCACGACCGAGGAAGTGCCGACCCTGGTCAACTGAAGTACAGGGCAAGAGCGGGACCGGGTTGCACGCCGTGCAATTCGCTCGCAGTCTGTGAAACCCGCCTCCCACAGAGACGGCAGGAATCAACCTGCGAAGCGCGACTCCGGCAGCCCCTTGACCCCGGGGCGCAGCGCGAAGAGGCACCCCGCCAAGGGTTGCTCGGCCAGTTGCCCAGGCGTCAAGCGCTGGCGCGCCGAGGTGATGTAAAGCGTATCCAGGTCGGCACCGCCGAAACAGCAGCAGGTCGGGTTGGCCACCGGCAGCGGGATCGCGCCGTCGATACGCCCGTCGGGGGCATAACGCACCACCCGCCAGCCGCCGTACTCGCAATTCCACAGGTAGCCCTCGGCGTCGACGCAGGAGCCGTCCGGCCGGCCCGCATGGCCTTCGGTACTGGCAAACAGGCGTTGCCGCGATATGCCGCCACTGGCAATGTCATAGTCGAATGCCCATATGCGATTGCGATGGGTGTCGGCGAAATACAGGGTGCGACCGTCCGGACTGAATGCCAGGCTGTTGGGCACGCTGATGTCGCCCAGCAATTTGCTGCAGGCGCCATCGGAATCGAAACGGTAGAGCGAGCCGGCGGGTTCACGGCTGGACTCGGGCATGGTCCCGGCAATGAATCGTCCCTGGCGATCGCAGCGACCGTCGTTGAAGCGGTTGTCGGGCAGATGTGCTTCGGGATCCACCCAAGGCGTCAGCACACCGTTTGCCGCGTCGAGTGCATTGAGCCCGGACTTGGCGGCAGCCATCAGCCCGCCGCGCTCGCGCAGCGCGATCGAACCCACCGCCTCGGGCAACGCGATCGTCGTTGCGGCAAACGCGCCCGGCGTCCAGTGGTGCAAGGCTGGCGCGCGAATATCCACCCACCACAAGGATTGGTCGCATTCGTCCCAGACCGGTCCTTCTCCCAACTGGTCGCGCACCGCCAACGCGCATTCGACGACCACGCTCATGGCATCAGGCAAGCAACTGCGCCAAGGCCACGCCTATACCCGTGGTCGGTGTCGCGTAGTGCGCCGGCGGCGGCTTGGTGCTGCGAGCATAGTCGGCAGCCAGTGCTGCTGCCACCCTTGCACCGGCATGCACGCTATCGATCACCGGCACCTTGACCTGCGGGGCGATGCGCGCGGCCATGCCGGCCAGCGCGGCGCCACCGAGGATCACCGCCTGCGCATTGTCTTCAAGTGCCGCGGCGCTGCATTCGGCAGCGAGCAAGTCGATCGCCCCTTCAGGGTCTGCCGCGATTTCCGCACCGGTCAAGGCGATGGTGCGAATCCGCGCCACTTTCTCCGCATAACCCAGCGCCGCGGCCAGGCGCTCCAGCATCGGCCGCCACAAGGCGCCGCCGGTGACAATCGAAAAACGCCCGTGCATGGCGGCTTCGCGCATCGCCGCTTCCGCCAGGCCGATCACCGGCATGGTACATACCTCGCGCACCGCGAACAGACCCGGGTCGCCAAAACACGCCAGCAACACCGCATCGCAGCCGGTGGCAAATTCCGCCACGCCGTCCAGCGCGGAATGCCCGGCGATCGCATAAGCGGCTTCGTTGGAGATGTAGTTGGCGCCGAAGCGCGCGGTGGCCGGCACGCATTCGAACCTGCTGCCGAGCACCGCACGGGCATGGCCAGTCACCAACTCGGTCACGCTGGCGGTGGTATTGGGGTTGAGAACCAGGATGCGTGGCATGGTGTCGGAACTTCAATCAGTGGATGCGCCGGGAGCGGCAAGCGGGCAGTATGATCTGCGCCTGAAACCCGCTCGATTATCACCTGTTCCGTCCTGCATCCGCGCGCCGCGCGCATGCCGCGTCAGACCCGCATCGAAGCGGGCCGCCAGCAACCATTACCATCGGCACCTGCGGCACAGGCACAAAGCACAGGCGCAACCGACTCCGTTTGCGTAGACAGTCACTCGAACGGCGTTCCTCCCATGAACACCATGATCGTAAGCAACTATCTCCCCGGCGCGCTGGGGCGCATCACCGAATTGCATGCCGGCTTTTACTACCGACACGCCGGCTTCGGCCTGCACTTCGAAAGTAAGGTTGCCTGCGAATTCGCGGAATTTCTGGGACGCTACGACGAAAAGCGCGATCACCTGTGGCTGGCCATGGCCGATGGCCAGATCGAGGGCTCGATCATCATCGACGGCATTCACGCAAACACCAGCGGCGCGCACCTGCGCTGGTTCATCCTCTCCGACCGGCTGCGCGGGAGCGGCATGGGCAATGCTTTGGTGACGGCTGCAGTCGAGTTCTGCCACGCCAAGCATTACCGCAATACTTACCTGTGGACGTTCGAGGGTCTGCATGCCGCCCGGCACTTGTACGAGAAGAACGGCTTTCGTCTGGTTGCGCAACAAGCGGGCGCGCAGTGGGGCCAGGTAGTGAACGAGCAGCGATTTGAACTGTCGCTGCCCGCATTGGCCTGACGCACACTCAAATCGTGAAACCCGCCCCGACGCTAGTGCTCCACCCACTCAACGCCGGGATGCATCACGTGATGGCGCCGAACGGCGAACATGTGGGCAACCTGAAATGGATTGGCGGGGTCTGGAAATTCAAGGCCATTGGCTACGACAGCAATGGTGATGTGGTTCCCGGCGGCGGCCCCTTGACCGACAGTCATAACGTTACCTTTGCCACGCTCGACTTGGACCTCATCAATGCCACGCTGTGCATGAGCTGACTCATCACGCGTGGCGCGAGTGCCCTCCCTGCTGGACCTAAACTCAACCATGCTTTCAGCAAGCGGATGTACCAGGTGCCAATGCCCAGGACAAACGCAGCCACCGTACGAAATTCCACTTTTCATGAAGGGGTGAAGAATGGCAAACCTTGATCGCGACAAGACCGATCCATGGCAACTGAAAACGCCTCCGGGCAGCTCCGAATACACCATCCACATGGACCGGAAGGACGGGGTTCGCGTGCTGGTATGTACCGTGGGCAAGACAGTGCTGCTCTATGACGCCCGCTGCATCGACGACCTGCACACCATGCTCAAGGCCGCTGGCGATTGGGTTGAACTGGGCGGGGTGGACGAGCAGAAAGTGGCGAAGGAAGGCACGGTCGAAGCCTGGGGTCGTTCGCCGGCAAACCCGATCGGTGGCTGGTATGGGCTGAAAAAGGGGCTGCGCGGCCGCTTCGGTGTCGATCTGCCGCCGTTGATGGAAGCCCTGGGCCTGTGCGAGCTCGAACACAATCCGAAAAACAACCGGATGCGCGCGAAGTAAAGACAGCTTGAAGCGCAATGCGGGCGCATGCCCCCAAGCTTTCGCATACACATTTTCATATGTATAGTGCAGCATGCGATTCACCTGGCATGAGAGTAAACGCCGTGCCAATCTGCCAAAGCACGGCCTGGATTTCCCGGATGCTGCCAAGGTGTTCGACGGGCCCATGGTTTTGTTCGAGGATCAGCGCTTCGACTACGGCGAACAACGTATGGTCGGCATTGGCCTCGTGAGCGCACTGGTAGTGCACGTGGAATCGGAGGAGACGATCCACGTCATTTCAATGCGCAAGGCGGATAGTGATGAAACGAGCCTCCATTACCAAAACGCCGGGCGCTGAAGCGGCCGCGAAGTTGACACAGGCCGACTTTGATCGCGCCAGCTTTCGCGTGGCCGGCAATAAGGCCACGTGGGCTCAGTGGCAGGCCGCCGTGCCGGCGCGTATCGGAAAGCAACGTGTGAGCATCATGCTCGATACCCCTATCATCGCCCACTTTCGCGCCGCCGCCGGCGAGCGTGGCTACCAGACGCTGATCAACGAGACCCTGCGTCGTGTGATGGAAGGCGAGCGCGTGATAACCGAGGTGCGCCTGCCGGTGCGCGAGGAACTGGCGCAATACAAACTGCGCTAGCGTTCCACCTGCGCTCGGTTACGGGGCGAACCAGAACCCGGCAAATCGCTACGGCCGGTACATGAAACGCGTCATCCCGGCCACCCGCGCAGGCGCGGCCAGATTGGCGAACTCGACCGCACGCTTGCGCGTTTCGGCCGGATCGATGATGTCATCGACCACGAAGGCTTCGGCGCTGCGAAACGGTGAAGTGAGGCCGCGCACCCGTGCTTCGATGCGCGCTTCGGCCGCTGCCGGGTCGGGCGCGGCCTCGATCTCGGCCTTGTAGGCCACCGCCAGCCCGCCTTCGATCGGCAGCGAGCCCCATTGCGCGGAGGGCCAGGCATAGCGAAAGCAGAAGCGGTCCGGATGCTGGTGCGCAGCGCCGGCCACACCGAAGGCCTTGCGAATGATGAAAGTGCACCACGGCACGGTGGTTTGCGCCAGCGCGCTGAGGGCACGCACGCCGACACGCATCACACCTTCTTCCTCGGCTTCCAGCCCGACGCGAAAGCCCGGTACATCGACAAAGTTGAGCACCGGCAGATGGAACAATTCGGCCAGGTCGATCATGCGAATGTATTTCTCGGTGGTCTGGCGATCGAATGCGCCACCGTAGTGGTAGGGGTCGCTGGCCATCACCATCACCGGCCAGCCATCGACACGCGCCAGGCCGGCGGCGAGCGCCTTGCCCCAGTGACGGCCGATTTCCATGAACGAGCCGTCATCGACTACCGCCTCGACGATCGGGCGCATCTTGTAGACCGAGCGCGCGTTCTTCGGAATGGCGCCGCGCAGTTTTTCCTGATCCGCAGTCGAATCACGGCCCGCGTCAGCACGCGGCGGCAAGGCGTAGACCGAAGGCGGCAGGTAGGAAAGAAAGCGCCGCGCTCGTGCGAAAGCATCCGATTCGGTCTCCGCTTCATCGTCGACCACACCGTTACGTGTGTGGATCTGGCTGCCGCCCAGTTCGTTCTTCGA
>JAYVWK010000410.1:0-4170 GCA_043786185.1 Burkholderiales bacterium | reverse complement strand
GCGATCGACCCGAAAGACATGCACCGGCCGCGCGATGTTCTTGACTTCGTGCTCGCCCTGGTCCTCGAAGGTGGCCGCAATCCGGTCGCGCACCGCTTCCTGCACCATGCCTGAGACCGTGACGCCACCCGGTTCGGCCAGTGCCTGCAGCCGCGCGGCGATATTGACGCCATCACCGTAGATCGTGCCGTCGGCCTTCTCGATCACGTCTCCCAGGTGAACGCCGATGCGAAAACGCATGCGCCGTTCTTCCGGCGTCGTGTGCGCCGAGGATTCGAGTTCATTCTGGATTTCGAGCGCCGCGTTCACCGCCCCGGTCGCGGTCTCGAACACCGCGAGCACCGAGTCCCCTGCCATGTCGATGACGCGGCCCTGATCGCCACCGATCCGCGCCTTGAAAACGTTGCGCGCGGCATCGAGCGCGGCGACGGTCGCATCCTCGTCGGCCGTCATCAGCCGTGAGTAGCCGGCCGCATCGGCGGCGAGAATCGCCGCGAGTCGCCGTCTGCCGCCCGTCTCGCTCAATGCCTGCTCCCGGAGAGGTCTTGACGCAGGAATACTAACGCCGATTTGTCAGGAACATCGGAGGGATCGCAGGTGGTGTCCTCGAAATGAGCCTGGTCGGAGCAAACGGATCCAGACCAGGACGGTGCAGGTTGCGGTTCAGGCTTCCCGGGAAAACAAGCGTCTGCGCGAGTTGTGACAGGGCGCGCTGAGGCTCAGGTGCTATCCCACCGCGCATCTTGCCGCTGCTATCGACGCAACCGGGCGCGGCGCATGACATCGGGCGATCGCGATCGCCATCAGGCATTGCTTTGGGTGCTATCGAGCAGGCTTTGCGCGAATCGTGACGCATGGCGGCCCGAAATCGGCGATTGACTGCGCCGCCCGGCGCCAGCCTTACCCCGGAAAGCCCGTCGGATTTCGTATCCGATTGTCCTTTACGAAATGATCGCGGCCGACGAATAAGCTGGCTTGCCGATTAATTGTAGTAACGATAATGCTTGACTTGCCACATTTTTTGTCACTACAATAAATGCAATAAGCACCCAAATCCGGACGAAGCCAAGCGGTAAGCCAATCTAGAAAGGCACGGATTGGACTTTGTTGACGCGCCGATGGTCCTGGAGGGCTCATTCCGTTTGGATGTGGAAAGCGTGCGAGGGAGCGAACCATGAATGCAGTCGTTCGCCTATGTTTTTGATGTGCTGGCTGTATTGACGGTGGTGCATGTGGCGCGCGAGCATGCCCTTCGAATTGTCAATTTCCGGCCGGCAAGTGAAGTGGAAAGGAGCCCTTACCTTGGCTGGCTCGAAGAAGACTTCAATGGCGACCAATGAAACGCCCGCGGCCGCCAAACGCGGAAAGAGCAAAACTGATGTGGCAACGGTTCACGCCGCGTCGCCCTACGTCTGGGATGGCAAGGACGAAGATGAGCGCCCGCTGACTCAGGAAAAAATGCAGGCTGGCATTGAGGCCTACCGCAAGCAACGCGGGCGCCCTACCGGGAGCAACAAGGAATCGACAACGATCCGGTTCGACCGGGATGTCCTCACAACTTTCCGTGCCGCCGGCCCCGGTTGGCAAACACGCATAAACGCGGCGCTGCGCGATTGGCTCAAGACTCACTCGCCGGTGTGAATGGCTGCTGATCTAAGGCGCCTGGTTTCGACAGAAATCAAATCGAACGCGGCCCCTTATTCACTTTCGTGGCTCGCCTTTGCCCAATAAGCCCGGTCGGCGTCGGCGGCACCTTGAAAATTGGTGACCGCGAATGCGCTGCGGTCAACGACTGGCTTCATCATCATGGTTGCTGAGCGATTTGAGCTTCAATTTTATCGCACCCAGTGGCGACGGCTGCCACATCAACGGCGCCAGGGTGTCTTCCACCCACGCGGCGAATGCCGACCGCGGCTTTCCGTCGCCTGACGAAACCGCAATCGCCAAGGCCTATTGCAACCAGGCCGGGTTCGAGATCGCAAACGCGGCCATCCAGGTGCTGGGTGAGGTGGGCTACAGCCAGGAATCGCTGGTCGAATACTGCGTGTGGCGCTGCTGCGGCTGGATGATCGCCGGCGGCTCGATCGAGATTCTCAAGAACCGCATTGCCGAAGGTGTGTTCGAGCGCACGTTCTCGCAACGACCGTGAATACCAAACCGCACAATAATGGGGACAAAAGGTTGATGTCGGCCATCGGTCTCTCCAAGGATGAAGTGCAAATATACTGGAAGCCCACGCGCCGGTTTTTCGTGTCATTCGATCGAGCGGCGCTGCCGGTGACACCTGATTTGGCCGAATCGCTGTCCCAAGGAAGCCCGCACCATGCAACCACGCCGCAAACTTTTAGCCAGCCTGGCTGCAGCCCCCTTGCTCGCCGGTATGCCTGCGCACTTGCGCGCGCAAGCCGCGAATGCGCCGATTCGCATCCTGGTCGGCTTTCCACCCGGTGGCACCATCGACGTGGTGGCGCGCGTGCTGGCCGAGCGACTCAAGGATGATCTCGGCGCGCCGGTGGTCGTCGAAAGCCGTGTCGGCGCCGGCGGCCAGCTGGCGGCCCAGGCGCTGAAAAGTGCGGCGCCCGACGGCAAGACCCTGATGCTCGCGCCGGACCACACCATGGTGATCGTGCCCTTGACCCTGAAAGACCCGGGCTTTGACGCCACACGCGACCTGATGGCGGTAGGCCAGGTGGCGCGCTACGTTGGCGCATTTGCCGTCAGCAGCAACCTGGGCGTGAAGAACTTCGCCGAATACCTGGCCTGGGCGCGCGCCAACCCGACGCTTGCCAACATCGGCATTCCGGCGCCGGGCAGCAAGCCGCATTTCGGCATGCAGGCGCTGGCGCGCGAAACCCGCATCGCCTTCACCACCGTGCCCTACAGGGGCTCGGCGCCGCTGGTGCAAGACCTGCTGGGCGGCCAGATCGCCGCCGGCACCACGGCGCTGGGCGACTTTCTTGAGCATCACGCCGCCGGCAAGCTGCGCATCATCGGCGTGATCGACCCGCGCCGTGTGGCGCAGATTCCCGATGTGCCGACTTTCGCCGAGCAGGGCTACAAGCTCGACCTCAACTACTGGCTCGGCATGTTCGCCCCGGCTGGAACCGCGCGCCCGGTGATCGAGCGTATCAACGCGGCGCTGATCAAGGCGCTGGCACAAGCCGATGTCCGTGAGCGCATGCAAAAGCTGGTGTTCGAGCCAACCGCAGGTTCGCCAGCGGCGATGGCCGAGGTGATGGCGGCCGACAGCCGCTACTGGGAGCCGCTGGTAAAGGCGTCAGGCTGGACCCTGCAATGAGCAACCGGCCGGCGCGGCGCATCGGGCTGATCGGCTTCGGCTTTATCGGCGCGCAGGTCTACCGCCGCCTGCAAGCGCAACCGGAACTGGGCCTCGAAGTCGCATTTGTCCACAACCGCGATCAAGCGAAGCTGGCCGAGGTTCCGCGCGACCTGATTCTCGACGACCTGGCCGGCATGCCCGGGCGCCGCTGCGACCTGGTGGTAGAGATGGCCCACCCCGACTACACGTACCAATGGGGCGAGGCCATCCTCGCGCACGCCGACTACCTGCCGCTGTCAGTGACCGCGCTGGCCGACCAGGCCTTGCTCGAGCGGCTGACACGACAAGCAACGCAATCCGGCCACCGTCTCCTGATTCCGCACGGTGCGCTGATGGGCACCGACAACCTGTTCGAATCTCGCCACATGTGGGCCGAAGTCGAGATCACCTTCTACAAGAACCCGGCCAACATCGACTTCAGCGAATCAGGCGTCGACCCGGCACAGATCAAGGGCGAGACCGTCGTCTACGACGGCCCGGCCCGCGGCATCGCGGCGCTCTACCCGCGCAACGTCAACACCATGGTCACCTGCGCGCTGGCCACCATCGGCCTTGACCGCTGCCGCGCACAACTCGTCGCCGACCCGGCGCTGAAGGTGGCGATTGCCGAGGTGCGCGCGGTTGGGCGCGATGGCTCGATACTGCACATGCGCAAGGAACAGCCGGTGAGCGGCGTGTCGGGCACCGAGATGTTTGATTCGCAGTTCGGCTCGATCATGCGCGCCGCCGGCGCGCGGCAGCCGCTTGGGTTTGTATAGGGCATTGCAGAAAAAATGCAGCGATCAAGCGGAAACCGGCCTATCGTCGAGAGTCTGCTGATTGGAAGATGC
>JAYVWK010000409.1:0-9433 GCA_043786185.1 Burkholderiales bacterium | reverse complement strand
GAATGCTTCGCTGACGGCAGCGGCAATCGCGTCGGGGTCACTCACGCGCACTGCGGGTACGCCCATGCCAGCCGCCATCTCGACAAAGCCCAGCGCGGGTGTGCCCAGATCCATGTGCGGATAGGGCTTGCTGGAGGCTGCGTCGAAGCGCTGGCGGTAGAGATCGAGGTTGTGTTTCAACACGCGGTATTCGCGGTTGGCGAGGATGACGAACACGATGGGGAGATTGTGATGCGCCGCGGTCCACAGCGCCTGGATTGAATACATCGATGAGCCGTCGCCGGAAACGCACAACACCGGGCGATCAGCCGAATCGCCGTGGGTCAGGGCCGCGCCACCGCAGGCAAGAGCTGCGCCAATGGCACCGGCCAGCCCCTGCCCGATGCCGCCGCCACGCGCGCCGAAGTATTGATCGGGCGTGTCGTAGGCGAATGCTGCGGCCATGTCGATGCTGGCGGTGATGGATTCTTCGACGATTACCGCGTTGGCCGGTGTGGCGCGGCGCAGTTCGGCCATGACGCGCGGCATCGAGATCGGCGTGCGCGCCCAGGCCTTGGCGAGGCGCGCCTGATAGGCCTCGGTGTCGCGGGCCTTTTGCGCGGCGAGCTGGGCGCAGCGGCCACGCGCGGCTGCTCGCCAGGCGTCATTTGCGGAAGCGGCAACCGCAGTGCTAACTGCCCGCAGCGCAGCACCCATGCCGGCCACCAGTCCGACATCTATGGCGAAGTTGTGCGCCAGTGCCTGTGGTGATGCTTCGATCTGCACCACCTTTGCGCCCTCGGGGAACGGCGCGCCGGGGCTGAACCAGATTTCTTCGAAGAAAGCACCGCCGATCAGCAGCACTAGATCAGCACCGGCGAGCGTGTTGCGGATACCGTCTGCGTCGAACGGCACGCCGCTCTTGGCATGCGCGTGCGAGCTGGGGAACGAAGCGCGGCCGCGAATGCCTTCGAACCACACTGGCGCGCCGAGGCGTTCGGCCAGTTGCACCAGTTCATCCACCGCACCGGCGCGCGCAACTTCATCGCCCACCACCATCACAGGTGCATGTGCAGCGAGGATCAGCGCAGTGATCTCCTGCACCGCCAACGCATCCGGCGCGGCGGCGCGGTGCAGACGGCCCGGTGCCTGCGCAGCGTTGTGGGTTTCCTGTTCCATCACGTCAATCGGCAGCGCGACAAACACCGGCCCATACGGCGGATCGTTCGCCACTTTGAACGCACGCCGCATCACCTGGTCCATCTCATCAGCGCTCTGCACCTGCGCGCTCCATTTGGTGACCGGTGCCGCCATCGCCACCAGATCGTGCGCGAGGATCGGGTCGCGCCGCAGCATGCGCGTGTCTTGCTGGCCGGCGGTAATCACCATCGGCGCGTTGGCCTTGAGCGCGTTGTAGAGCATGCCGATGCCGTTGCCCAACCCCGGCGCGGCGTGCAGATTGACCACGCCGGTGTGGCCGCTGGCGCGCGCGTAGTAGCTGGCTGCGCCGACGGCGACGCCCTCATGCAGATGCACCACATAGTCGATTGACGGCACGTCAGCGAGGGCGTCGAGCAGCGGACTCTCGGTGGTGCCGGGGTTGCCGAAAATGTGCCGCACGCCGTGCAGCACCAGACTCTGAATGAACACATCGCGTCCGCGCATCAATTACTCCTGCTTGGGTTGAGCTGCTTGGGAGAGAATCAGAACTCGCATAGTATCCGTGACTTCGATGGCGCTCCACATTCGCGCCACCTACTTTGAGAGACCCTGGATTGACCAAAGAACACACCGGCCTGTTGCTCGGCTTTACCGGCGTGCTGCTGTTCAGCGGCACCTTGCCGGCCACGCGGATTGCAGTGCAGACGCTCGACCCGATGTTCGTTGGCTTCGGCCGCTCGGTGCTGGCGGCGCACCTCGCTGCCATCGCACTGATCGTGACGCGCCAGCCATTTCCGCGTGGCGCGGTGTGGAAGTGGCTAGTGATTGCTGCCGGTGGCGTGATCTTCGGCTTTCCGGCACTGACCTCGTGGGCGATGCGTTACGTGCCGGCTTCGCACGGTGCCATCGTGGTGGGCTTGCTGCCGCTCGCCACCGCCATTGCCGCCACCGTCATCAACCATGAGCGGCCGTCGCGCGCGTTCTGGCTTGCCAGCATGGCCGGCAGCGCGCTGGTGGTGGCATTCGCGATGACGATGGGCGCAGGCGCACTGCATGCCGCCGACTTCGCACTGCTCGGTGCGGTGATACTGGGCGGCATCGGCTACGCGGCCGGCGCGCGTGCCACGCGTGAGCTGGGCGGCTGGCAGACCATCAGTTGGGCGCTGCTCATCAGCGTGCCGGTGCTGCTCCCCATCACTGCCGCAGCGGCAGTGCAGACCGATTTCACGGTGGTGCCGTGGCGCGCGTGGGCGTGCCTGGCCTACGTGGCAGTGTTCAGCCAGTACCTGGGTTTCTTCGCCTGGTATCGCGGGCTGGACCTGGGCGGCGTGGCGCGGGTGTCGCAGGTGCAATTGCTGCAAGTGTTTCTGACTCTCACACTCTCGGCGCTGCTGGCCGGCGAGACCATCAGTCCTACGATGATGGGGTTCGCGGTGGCTGTCGTGGCGGTAGTGGCCGCAGGGCGGCGCGCGCCGGTGACGCGCCAGGCATGAGACGCTTCACGGCGTTGTTTTGGGCAGATATTGAACAGCGCAATGCGTCCAGGAATGGCTCCTGGAGCCATTCCTGGACGCATACCCGCGCCGCGCCTTACTTGCCGACCGCGAACACCAGCACCGCCGCGCCCTTGCCCTTGAACTGCACCGCGCCAAGAGACTCGGCCGGCACACGGCCACTCAGCGCGGACTGAGTGGCCCCGTCAATCAGGATGTCACGCGCCGCCTCCTTGGTGTGCGCCTCCAGCCGCGCGGCGAGGTTCACGGTGTCGCCAATGCAGGTGTAGGTGGCGCGGTCTGCGGTACCGGTGTAACCCGCCACCACGTCGCCGGTGGCAATGCCGACGCCGATGCGGATCGGTTTCTTGTCAAGCGCAGTGCGCTCCTGATTGAACAGCGCGATGGTCTCGATCATGTCGAGCGCCACCCGCACGGCAGCCAGTTCGGGTTCCCCCAGCGGCAGCGGCGCGCCGAAGATGGCCATCAGGCCGTCGCCGATCATCTGGTTGACGACGCCGCCATGATGGCTGATGGCATCGAACATCAGCGCGTAATAGGTGTTGAGCAGCTCGATGGTTTCTTCCGGCGACTGTGACTCGCACAAGGAAGTGAAGCCGCGGATGTCGGAAAACATCACGGTGCAGTGCAGGCGCTTGCCGCCGAGCGCAAAGCCCGATTGCTGCAGGTCTTCGGCCACGGCAGAGGTGGCGAAGCGCCGCACCATGTCTTTTTGCTGGTCGCGCAGGCGTTTTTTTTCCAGGCTCGAATTGATGCGTGCCTTGAGAATCACCGCGTTAACCGGCTTGCGCAGAAAATCATCGGCCCCCAGTTCCAGGCAGCGCACCACGTGGGCCACGCCTTCGAGCGAACTGGTGACGATCACCGGCAGATCGCGCAACTTGCTATCGGCCATCATGTGCTCGAGCACCTGGAAGCCATCCATTTCGGGCATTTCCATGTCGAGCAGCAGCAGCTCGAAAGCTTCCTCGCGCAGCATCTGCAGCGCAATCAGGCCGTTCTCCGCGCTCGCCACGTGATGCCCCTGCAACTCCAGGCTGCGCCTGAGCAACAGACGGTTGACTTTGTTGTCGTCGGCTACCAGCAGCCGCGCACCGCGCTCAGCCACGAATCAACTCCGTCAGCGCAGCCGTCACCTTCTGATATTCAGTATCGAGCGCGTCAAGTGCGGCAGCATCCGCCGCCAGCCCGCCCAGCTCGACCTTACGTGCCATTGCCCCCAGGCGCGTGGCACCGAAGGTCAGGCTGTTGGTCTTGAGCGAATGCGCCGCGCGGCGCAAGGCATCGGCCTTTCCGGCTGTCTGCGCGCTGCGCAACTCGGCCAGCATGCCCGGCGCTTCTTCCATGAAGGTGCCAGCCAGCTCAGCGGCGAATTCGGCACCGGCGGATGCGGCCAGCTCGTTGTAGGCCGCCATGTCAATTACAGGTTCGCTCATTTCACTTCCTTGCGGGCAATCACATTGTTGAGGGCATCGATCAGTTCGTTGACACGGATCGGTT
This sequence comes from Burkholderiales bacterium, assembly GCA_043786185.1. GTDB lineage: Bacteria > Pseudomonadota > Gammaproteobacteria > Burkholderiales > JAEUOS01 > JAEUOS01. The sequence continues at coordinate 5,279 of JAYVWK010000409.1, read as the reverse complement.
TGGTGACGTAATCATCCATGCCGGCGGCGAGGCACATTTCACGGTCACCCTGCATGGCGTTGGCAGTCATCGCCACGATGCGCGGGCGCTTCGCCGCAGGCCAGGTGGCGCAGATGCGGCGTGTGGCGTCGAGGCCATCCAACTCCGGCATCTGCACATCCATCAGCACCACATCGTAGGTCTGGCGTTCGACCGACTCCACCGCCTCCAGGCCGTTGGACGCGATGTCGGCACGGTAACCCATTAGCTGCAGCAGACGCAGCGCCAGCTTCTGGTTCACCACGTTGTCTTCGGCGAGCAAAATCCTTAAGGGATGGCGCGCGCCCATGTCGGGGTCCATCTGCACCTTGCCCGCTGCCACCGTAGAGGTCTTGGCCACCACCTCACGCGCCAGCAGGCTCACCAGCGTGTCGAACAACTGCGACTGGCGCAGCGGTTTGGCGAGGTAAGCCTTGAACACGCCTTGGTTGTCGTCGTGCTCGCGCCGGCCGAGCGAACTGAACAGCACCAGCGGCAGGGCGGGGTGGTCCTTGTTGATTGCACGCGCCAGTTCAATCCCGTCCATCTGCGGCATGTGCATGTCGAGAATGGCCACGTCGAACTTCTCGCCGCGCGTGGTTTCTTCCGCGAGCCATTGCAGCGCCTGCTGGGGAAACTCGGTGTCGCGCGACACCATGCCCCACTTGCCCGCCTGCAGCGCGAGGATGCGCCGGTTGGTGGCGTTGTCGTCAACGATCAGCAGGCGTTTGGCCGCCAGCTCGGCCTGCACGCCCAAGAGGTCGCGCGAGCGGGTGGAGGGCAGATTGGCCGCCTGCACCTGAATCGTGAACTGAAAGGTCGAGCCATGGCCGAGGCCCGCGCTCTCCACCCACATGGTGCCGCCCATCAATTCGGCGAGGCGTTTGGAGATGGCCAGCCCCAAGCCGGTGCCGCCGTATTTGCGCGTGGTGGACGAATCAGCCTGCGAGAACGACTGGAACAAGCGCCCCTTGCCTTCCTCCGACAAGCCGATGCCGGTATCGCGAATCGAGAAATTCAATTCCAGCTTGTCGCCGGCGAGCGGCCTGGCAGTCACCGTCAGCACCACCTCGCCCTTCTCGGTGAATTTGACCGCGTTGGCCAGCAGGTTGAGCAGGATCTGGCGCAGGCGCGTCAAGTCACCGTTAATCGCATTCGGCAATTCGCCCTCGAACACATAGGCGGTATCGAGATGCTTTTCGGTGGCGCGGGTGCTCATCAAGTCCAGGGCAGACTCCACGCAATCGCGCAGGTCGAACGGGTGCATCTCGATATCCATGCGCCCGGCCTCGATCTTGGAAAAATCGAGAATGTCATTGATGATGGTGAGCAGCGCGTCACCCGAATCACGGATGGTGCCGGCGTAGTCGCGCTGCTCGTCGTTGAGCGGCGTGTCAAGCAAGAGGCCACTCATGCCAATCACCGCATTCATCGGCGTGCGGATCTCGTGGCTCATGGTGGCGAGGAACGCGCTCTTGGCCTCGTTGGCGGTTTCGGCGGCAGCGCGCGCCTGCTGCGCTTCGTTGAACAGGTGCACGTTTTGGATCGCGATCACGGCCTGATCGGCGAAGGTGCTCAGCAGCGCCACGTCCTCGTCATCGAATGAACCCGATTCGAGCCGCAGGACGGAGATGCCGCCGAGGGCCCGGCCCGGCAGCAGCAGCGGCGCGTAGATGCCGGAGCGAAAGCCGAATTTCAGGCCAAGACTGCGGATGCGCGGATACTCCTCACTCGCCTTTTCCAGGTCCGCAAGGCTGATCACGCGCCGCTCAAGTATGCAAGCGCCGATGGCGCTGCCGCGGTCGAGCGGAATCGGCTCGACCATATTGCCGGTGCTCGCGCGCACCTGCAGCTGGTCACCGTCGATCAGCCAGAGCGACACGCGCGGACTGTTGAACAGGGCCGAGCCGTTCTTCACAATGGCTTCGAACACCGGCTGCGTATCGGTCATCGAGCCGCCGAGCACGCGCAGGATTTCTGCAGTCGCGGTCTGGCGTTCCAGCGCCTGCTTGGTCTCGTTGAACAGGCGCACGTTCTCGATCGCAATGACCGATTGGTCCGCAAAAGTTTTGATTAGCCCGACCTGATGCTCGGTAAACGCGCCGGGTTCGCGCCGTGTCACATGGATCGTCCCGATCACCTCCCCTTCACGAACCAGGGGCACGATCAGCTGGCTGCGCCAGCCGCGTGCGCGCGCCATGTCGCGCAGCTGCGGGGTACCGCGGACATCAGTGTCGATATCGGTAATCTGGGTCGGGGCTGACGAACGCCCCACCTCGGCCACGACTGGCAATTGGTCCAGAGGAATTGGAAAAAAACGCCGAATCGCGTCATCCCCCTCTGGGTCAGTGCTGCTCATTGCGCCCAGCGACACCACGTCCCCGGTCACTCTAAGGACGTGCGCAGACAGTCCACCGACGAGTCTCAGGGCGCTTGCCACAATCGCATCCAGTACCGGTTGCACGTCGGATGGCGAACTGGCGATCACCTTGAGGATCTCGGCCGTGGCAGTCTGCCGCTCCAGCGCCTCCTTGGTCTCGTTGAACATGCGCGCGTTCTGGATTGCGATCACCGCCTGGTCGGCGAAGGTCTTGAGCAGGCTGAGTTCCTTGTCACTGAACGCCGCGTTGACCGCGCGCGTCACCGAGATCATGCCGACGCCGCGCCCTTCCCAAAGCATGGGCGTGTTGACTACGGAGAAGTTACCTATCAACCGGCCGATCTCGCGCACGCTTTCCGCCACATCAGCACCATTGATCACATCGGGGTAGTAGATCTGCTTGCGCCCCGCGATGACGATGGCGGCAGAGGTCTGCTCTATCGGCCTCGGATACATCGCCCTCATCTGATCGCCGCCGGCGCCTCGCGATGCTCCCAGGTGCAACAGCCCGTCGCCTGGTGCCAGCCAAATCGCCACACGCAGGCAAGCGAACAGCCGCTCGGTAATGTCGAGAATACGCTCGAACACCGGTGCGGTGTCGGCCACCGAACTGCTGATCACCTGCAGCACTTCAGCGGTGGCGGTCTGGTGCTCGAGCGCCTCCTTGGTCGTGTTGAACAGCCGCACGTTCTCGATCGCAATCACCGATTGGTCGGCGAAGGTTCTCATCAGTTCGACCAGATGCTCCGTAAACGCTCCGGGTTCGCGGCGTGTCACATGGATGTTTCCGATCACTTCCCCTTCGCGAACCAGAGGAACGATCAGGATGCTGCGATAGCCTCGTGCGCGCGCGAGGTCCCGGGCCCGCGTGGTAAAGCGGACATCAGTTTCGCTTTCGGTGTCGTCGATCTGCGCCGGTGCGGCCGTACGCACCGCCTCGGCCACCAGCGGCGATTGGTCCAGCCGAACCGGATAGAAGCTGCGAAGCACGACGTCGCCCTCTGGGTCAGTGCTGCTGATCGCGCCCAGCGACAACACTTCCCCGGTGATTCTGGTGACGACCGCAGAACGTCCACCAACGAGCTTCAAGGCGCTTGCCACAATTGCATCGAGCACCGGTTGCACGTCGGATGGCGAACTCGCGATCACCTTGAGAATCTCGGCCGTCGCAGTCTGGCGTTCCAGCGCCTGCCTGGTCTCGTTGAACAGCCGCACATTCTCCACCGCGATCACCGCCTGGCCGGCGAACATCTTCAAGATGCCGATCTTGTGCTCGTCGATCGTGCCGGCCACGGCGCGATTGACGATGATGGTGCCGATCAAGGCACCCTTGCGCATCATCGGCACCACCGTGCTGCTCCGCACGCCGCGCACCCGCATGGCTGCGCGAACGCGCTCGGGTACCCGCTCGTCGTTCAGGCTGTCGGCGGTGACGGCGCATTCTCCGGCCCGCAACGCGGCGCCGAACCATTCGTCATCAAGGCGCGTGGGAAATAGCTTTGCCAGCGCCTCGGTGCCCGCGGCATCGGTCACGCTGTGTGCGGCCAGATGCAGGCTGTCACCTTCCAGCCGCGTGACGTTTCCAGTCGTGCCATCAATCAGCCGGATTGATGCAGCGACGATTGCTTCGAACACCGGCGTCACGTCGGTGGGCGACTCGCTGATTACGCGCAGGATCTCGGCGGTCGCGGTCTGCCGCTCCAGCGCTTCTTTGGTCTCGTTGAACATCCGCGCATTCTGGATCGCGATCACCGCCTGGTCGGCGAAGGTCTGCAGCAGTTCGAGCTGATGCGCACTGAACTCTCCCGGCTCCCGGCGGGTGACGCTGATGGTGCCGGTGGCCACGCCCTCCTGCAGCATCGGCACGATCAGGATGCCTCTGAAGCCGCGCAGGCGCGCCACGTCGCGCAAGGCCGCCGCCGATTCCGGCAGCGCTTCGGTATCGGCGACCGACACCGGCCTTGCAGTACGCGCCGCCTTGGAGTGCGACACCGGCATCGGGAAGGCGTGCTTCAGCGCCTCGTTGCCGGCCTCGTCGGTGCTCGAGAGCGCCACCAGATGCAGCTCGTCGCCAACGACGCGGGCGACCGCAGTCGAGAATCCGCCGAGCAGGCGATAGGCGCTCTTGGCGATCGCGTCGAACACCGGCTGCACATCCGACGGCGAACCAGCGATCACCTTCAGGATCTCCGCAGTCGCGATCTGCCGCTCGAGCGCCTCCTGCGTTTGGTTGAACATCCGCGCGTTCTGGATCGCAATCACCGCCTGATCGGCGAAGGTTTTGAGCAGATCAAACTCCTTCTGCTCGAACGGCCGCGGCGGCTGGCGCACCACGTGAATCGTGCCAATGCCCTTGCCCTCCCACATCATCGGGGTGATCAGCATCGAGAAATTGCCAATCTCACGGCCGCTCTGGCGCATGGCTTCGGGCACCTTGGGCCCGTTCACCATGTCCGGGTAGTGGATCACCTGCTTCTTGCGGATCGGATAGGACTGGTAGGAGGCCTTGAGTGGCCGCGGATAACCGCGGTCAAGGAAGGCGCGCCTGCGGGCAGCGTCTTCGCCGTCTCCACCGCCCACCGCCGCGTGAAACACCTGGCCGTCCTCGCGCACCAGCGAAATGACGGCGTGGTCACCGGCAAACAGCTTCTCGCAGCTCTGCACGATTTTCTCGAACACCGGCGCGGTGTCCGCCACCGAACTGCTGATCACCCGCAATACTTCCGCCGTGGCGGTCTGCTGCTCAAGCGCTTCCTTGGTCTCGTTGAACAGCCGCACGTTCTCGATCGCAATCACCGATTGGTCGGCGAAGGTTTTGATCAACCCGACCTGATGCTCCGTAAATGCGCCGGGTTCGCGGCGATTCACCTGGATCGTCCCG
>JAYVWK010000408.1:0-6223 GCA_043786185.1 Burkholderiales bacterium | reverse complement strand
CGTTGTCAAGCAGCGTGACAACCACGCGGCCGAACGAGGCCAGGTCGCGCACATCGGTGCGCATCACGCGCATCACGATCTTCCAGTCCACTTCGGTGTATTCGTGGACCAGCACGTTGCGGAAACCGACGGCGCGCACCAGACGATCGGCCAGGTCGCGCTCAATCAGGCCGCGCGCCGCGAGTTGCACGAATGCGTCGCCGGAGGTGGCTGGCACCACTTCGTGTGCGGCGCACAGGTGATATGCGATATCGAGCGCGGCCTGGATCGCCAGTGTCAGATTGCGCGCCAGGATGTCCTGCAGGTCTTCACTCGCAGCCAGCAATTTGAGGGATGCAGGTTTTTTCGCCGCCACCCGTCGCAGGCGGTGCGATAGCTCGCGCAGGCGCGCGTCGACGACCTCGGAGTCGATCCTCGAACTCAAGCGAATAGCCCGGCGCGGGCGCTTCTGGCCGCGCGCGCGGCGGTCAGGCGCGCCTCTTCGGTGCGCCGCAGCTTAGTCGCCATGCGCAAGCGGGTAGCGCTTGAACGGCAGAGAATCTCCTGGCCTGCCAGTGCGCGCGCCAGAATCAACGGGCCCGCCGTTTCGAGATCGACCAGATCAACCGGTCGCTTCGCTTCGTTCGCTATCAGGCCGATCAGCGCCATGCGCAGGTCCGAACTCATGGGCCGAGCGAAGCTGACCGCTACGTCGATGTCGCTGTCGGCGCGCGCCGCGCCACGGGCCAGCGAGCCAAAGATCGTGGCGTAGACGGCACCGGTTGCGGTGAGGCGCTGCGTCAATCTCGCGTTCAGGCTGGTTTCGAATTCCTGTGCCTGGGGCAACTGACCCGCGCCAATCACATGGGCGACCACCCGCCCGTGGCGTTCAATCGCCACCGGGGCCTTGGCGCAAGCCTCGAGCAGGCGGCCGAATTGGTTCTTGGCGGTGGTGGCATCGAAAGTTTGCATGCGATCATTATAGCTAAAATAGCTAAATTTCTCCTTGCTGCAAGCTTGCGGCATCGGGCCCGACCGTCACTCCGAGTCGACGTCTTTGACCGGTGGCGCCATAATCCGGTTTCACCACATACAGCGAGTTCGCTTATGAACGATTTGTTTTCCCTGAAGGGGCGTGTCGCCCTCATCACCGGCGGTTCGCGCGGCATCGGCCAGATGATCGCTGCCGGCTTTGTCGCCCAGGGCGCGCGGGTCTATGTGTCTTCCCGCAAGGCCGAGGCCTGCCAAGCCACCGCCGCCCTACTGTCGGCCGGCGGAGAGTGCATCGCCTTGCCGGCCGACGTGTCCACGCTGGCCGGTGCGCAGGGGCTGGCCCAGGCGTTCGCCGCGCGCGAACCGGCGCTCGATATCCTGGTCAACAACGCCGGCGCCGCCTGGGGCGAATCCTTCGACACCTTCCCCGAAAAAGGCTGGGACAAGGTGGTCGATCTCAACATGAAGGCGCCGTTTTTCCTGACCCAGGCCTTGATCGGCTCCTTGCGTGCGGCAGCGCGCACGCGGGTGGCCAAGGTGATCAACATCGTCTCGATCGACGGCATTTCGGTCAATCAATGGGAAACCTACTCCTACGCGGCCAGCAAGGCCGGGCTGATTCATCTCACAAAACGCATGTCGCTCTCGCTCATCAAGGACAACATCGCCGTCAGCGCGATCGCGCCCGGTGCCTTCCCCTCCGAGATGAACCGCGATGCGCGCGACAACGCCGCCGAGGCGGTCAAGCGCATTCCCGCCGGGCGCATCGGAGAGATGGAGGACATGGCCGGTGCGGCGATCTATTTGGCCTCGCGCGCCGGTGACTACGTGGTGGGTTCGACCCTGGTGGTCGATGGCGGCATCACGCTGGCGCGCGGCTAAAGCAAGCGCGTGACAATCACATAGGGGAAGGCAAACATCATGGCAGGCAACTGCTGGAAGCCAGTGAGCATGCAAGCTATGCGGAGCAGTTTCGCCGTGAAATCGAAGTGCAGTCGAAGATCCGCGTCAGCGCAGATGCGCTCGAAGGCCGTGCCGCGTTTGTCGAAAAACGCCCGGTGCGCTTCACCGGACTGTAGGGGCCTGCGCGGCGTTGAATTGGTGATATCTTGAACGGCAAACTTGCCAAACCCCTGGAGCAACCCGCAATGAAACTGAATTTTGGCCGCCTTGCCGCATTGATCGTTCTGGGCCTGATGACCCTGCAAGCCGCCCAGGCGCAAACCAAGACCCGCCTGCAAACCATTCTTGAGCGCGGCACCCTGCGCGTGGGCACCACTGGCGACTTCAACCCGATGTCGATCAAGGACCCGGCCACCAATTCCTACAAGGGCTTCGACATCGATGCGATGGAGCAACTGGCCAAGGACCTGGGGGTGAAGATCGAATGGGTGCCGGCTGAATGGGCCACCTTGGTGGCCGGCATCACCGCCGACCGCTACGATATTTTCTCCGGCGCTTCACTCAACATGGCGCGTGCCAAGGTGGTCGGCTTCAGCGCGCCCTATCTTGAAGCTGGCACCATGCCGCTGGTGCAAAAAGCCGGCGCCGCCAAGTTCAAGACCTGGAACGATATCAACAAGAAGGGTGTGACCGTGGCGGTGCTGTTGGGCACGGTATTCGAAGAGCAGGCGCGAGCGCATTTTCCGCTTGCCACCATCAAGGCGATCGAAAAGCCGGCCACCGGCTACCAGGAAGTGCTGGCCGGGCGCGCCCAGGTCACCATCACCAGCAACATCGAGGCCGGCACTCTGATGAAGACCTATCCGCAACTGACCATCGTGGGCAGCACCGGTGAGATGCGCAACAAGCGGCCGTTCGCCTTCCCGGTGCCGCAAAACGAGGTGGTGTGGGTGAATTTCGTCAACAACTGGGTGGCACTGAAGAAGTCCGAAGGCTTCTTCGATGCACTTGAAGCGAAGTGGCTCTCCGCGAAGTAGGCCGTTGATCCGGACGGCAAGCGCCGTGCGCACGGCCGCGATCGCGGCATTGCTGCTGTCGCTTGGTCTGCTCGCCGGTTGCGGGGCTGAGCAGACGTACCAGTGGGGCTGGTACGTGCTCGATCCCAGCCTGCCCAAGGGAGCGGCCAACATGCGCTTCATGCTGACCGGCTTGTGGCTGACCATCAGCCTCTCGCTCAGCGCCATCGCTCTTGCAGTGTTGATCGGTGTCCTGCTGGCCCTGGCCGGGCTGTCGCAAAGCCGCCTGTTGCGCGGGTTCAACCGGGTCTATGTCGAATGCTTTCGCGCGGTGCCGCTCCTGGTGCTGCTGCTGTGGGTCTACTACGGCCTGCCGGTGGTCACCGGCCTGCAGTTCGGCACCTTCGCAGCCGGCCTCATCACGTTGGCCTTGTCCGACAGCGCATTCGAAGCCGAGATTTTTCGTGCCGGCATCCAGTCGGTGGCGCGCGGCCAGCGCGAGGCGGCGCAAACCCTCGGTCTGTCGCGCTGGAAGACTTTTCGCTTCATCGTCTTTCCGCAGGCCATCCGCACCATCCTGCCGGCGTTGGGCAACCAGTTCGTCTACGTGCTCAAGATGTCGTCCTTGGTGTCGGTGGTCGGCCTGCAGGAACTCACGCGCCGCGCCAATGAACTCAATGTCACCGAGTATCGGCCGCTGGAAATCTACAGTTTCCTGGTGCTCGAGTATCTGGCGCTGATCCTGGTGGTCTCCTGGGGCGTGCGCCGCCTGGAGCGGCGCTTGAGCGCCGGGCGCTAAGGATCAGGTTGCCGCCACCCGACGGGTCGCGGCGCTTCAGTGGTTCAGGATGCGCCCGAGAAATTCGCGGCAGCGCTCGGTTTTCGGGGCGCTGAAAAACTCGGTCGGCGCGGCGCGTTCGACGATCCTGCCGCGATCCATGAAGATCACGCTGTCGGCCACCTTGCGGGCGAAGCCCATTTCGTGGGTCACGCAGATCATGGTCATGCCCTCGCGCGCCAGATCGGCCATCACGTCCAACACCTCGCCGATCATTTCCGGATCGAGCGCAGAAGTTGGCTCGTCGAACAGCATGATGCGCGGCCGCATGCACAGCGAGCGGGCGATCGCCACCCGCTGCTGCTGGCCGCCGGAAAGCTGGCCCGGGTACTTGTCGGCCTGTTCGGGAATATGCACCCGCGCCAGGTATTGCAGTGCGAGTTCGCGCGCCTGGTCCGGCGCCATGCCGCGCACCTGTATCGGCGCCAGCGTCAGGTTTTGCATCACCGTCAGGTGCGGGAACAGGTTGAACTGCTGGAACACCATGCCGACTTCGCTTTGCGCGCGCGCGCGGCTGGCGCCGTTGTCGGCAAGCTCAACGCCGTCGACCACGATGCGGCCCTGCTCGTGGCGCTCCAACTGGCTGATGCAGCGGATCAGGGTTGATTTGCCGGAGCCGGAGGGGCCGCAGATCACAACCTTTTCGGCGGCGGCGACGCGCAGGTCCACGCCATCGAGCGCACGGAAACTGCCGAATGATTTGCAGACACCGGTCATTTCGATCATCGCCGGAGCCTCAAGCACGCCCGCCATGCCGCTTTCGCTTGTCACCGCCATTCGATCCGCCCTTTGAGGCTCCATCGCGAATTCGCAGCCCTCATCCGCATCGTATTATAGGGGCGGAGAAAGCCCCCGATCATGCAACTGTCACTCGCTACCTGGAACGAAGTCGAGGCCTACCTGACCCGCTCACGCGGCGTGGTGGTGCCGATCGGCTCGACCGAACAACACGGGCCGCAGGGCCTGATCGGCACCGATGCCTACACCGCCGAGGCGGTGGCGCACGGTTTGGGCGAGCGTGCCGACGCGTTGGTGACGCCGACGCTCGCGCTCGGTGTCGCGCAGTTCAATCTCGCTTTCCCGGGCACCATCTCGCTGCGTGCCAGCACCCTGATGGCGGTGATCGAGGATCTGGTGCTGTCGCTTAAGCGCCAGGGGTTCGAGCGTTTCTACTTTGTCAATGGCCATGGCGGCAACGTCGCACCGGCGCGCGCCGCCTTCCAGGATATCTACGCGCGCTTCAGTCTCGGTGAACGCAACGGCCCTGCCCCGCGCTGCCGACTGCGCAGCTGGTGGGAGTACCCGCAAGCCGACCAATTGCGGCGCGAGCTGTATGGCGCTGGCGAAGGCATGCATGCCACGCCCAGCGAGATCGCGCTGACCCAGCACACGCTGCCGGCCTCCCGGCGCGCGGCGGCGGCAGCCGCACCGGCGCCGCTGGACGCTTCGTTTCTGCGCGACCATGGCGGCGACAACCACTGGGATGCGCAGTCCCATCGTGCGGCGTTTCCGGATGGGCGGGTCGGCTCGGACTCGGCGCTGGCGCGTCCCGAGCACGGTGCGGCGTTGCTGGCGGCGGCGATCGCCGGCGCCTGCGCGGACTACCAGGCCTTCCTGGCTGAGGCATGATCCTCTACGCCACCGCACTGTCTAGCTACAGCGCCAAGGTGCGCATCGTGCTCATTGCCAAGGGTGTCGGCTACGAGGAACGCGAACCGCCGGATGGCTACCGTTCCCTGGCCTATCGCGCACTGGTGCCGATAGGCACCCTGCCGGCGCTGGAGGATGACGGCTTCGTGCTGTCGGAGTCCGAGGCGATCAACGAATACCTTGAGGAGCGCTTTCCCGCGCCGCCCTTGCTGCCGGCAACGCCGGCCGCGCGTGCGCGGGTGCGTTTTTTTTCGCGCTTTCATGATCTCTATCTGGAGCCACCGGTGCGGGCCTTGTTTCCGCATGTGAGCCCGTTGCGGCGTGACCCTGCGGTGGTCGCCGCGCGCATGGACGAACTGCGCCAGCGCATCGAGCAACTCGCAACGCTGGCCAAGCCGGCGCCGTATCTGGTGGGCGAAGGCCTGAGCCTGGCCGATTGTGGCTACGCGGTGACCTTGCCATTGGCCGAGATGCTGGCCGTAGCGCTCGGCGAGGTTCTGGTGCTGCCGCCGGCAGTCGCGCAATGGCAGACCCTGCTGGCGCGCCATGCGGTGGTCGAACGCGCGCTGCAATCCTGGCGACCTGCCACCCAACAGTGGATCGCCGCGCGCCTGGCCGCCACTACCTGACTGGAATGCAGATGAAAGACCGCAGTCGCTACAGCCCGCTACTTCATCCCGATTGGGAGTATGTCGAGAAGGTCTCGCTCGAACAGATGACGCCGGCGGAATGGGACCTGCTGGACCGCCAGCGCGCGCAGTACTACCCCGAACAGCAGGCGCGCCAGGTGCTGCGCATGCTCGAAGGCTCGAAGGACGACCCGAGCATCGGTTACATGGTCAAC
>JAYVWK010000407.1:0-3081 GCA_043786185.1 Burkholderiales bacterium | reverse complement strand
GAAATCGCCGAACAAGCCGGCATCCGCGCCTCGACCGTGTATCACCACTTCGCCTCCAAGGAGCGGATCTACGAAGAGATCATCCGCATCGCCATCGACGGCATCGCCGACGCCATCGCCCACGATCTGAGTTCACTCGCAGCCGATGCCACACCACGCCTGCGCATCGAGACCTGCATCGCCGCGCATCTGCGCGCCCTGCATGCCAACCAGCCGTTCACCTCGACCAATGCGCAATCGCGCATCAAACTGCCCGCCGAGATCAACCTGGTAATCGGCCCGATGCGCGAGCGCTACAGCAATTTCTGGCGCGACATGCTAGATGAGGCCCGGGCCGCCGGCTGGATCAAGCCGGAACTCGAGACGCGCATGCTGCGCCCGCTGATCCTGGGCACGCTTAACCGCACGGTCGCATGGTTCGACCCCGCCCGCGGGCCGTTGGAGACGCTCAGCCGCACCATGATCACCATGTTGGCAGGCATCTGGGTCGATCCCGCGCCTGGCCTGCCGGCACGCGTGTCGAGCAAGGCCAAGAGCAGAACGGTGCTGCAGAAGGAATAAGGAAATGGCCCTGTGCGCCAGCAAGAGCCCGGGCCGAGCCCGGGCTTTGTAGAACCTTTGCCTTGTTCGCGGTCAGGCGCCTTGCGGCCAGACGAAATCAGGGCGCAGGCCTTCATGCACCGGGCGCCCGTCATTCGGCCTGGGCACGCCGGTGGCGGGATCATAGAACGCGTGATAAGTCGCCGGAAGCTTGGCGGCGTCATACCCCATCAGGTTCGGCACCACCACGCGGATGCGCTTCTGCTTGTCGTCCAGCATGATCGGGGTACCGCAGGTTTCGCACACGCACAGTTCCAGTGGACCGCCCGGATTCTTGGCGTTGAACGGCATGCGTTTGAGGCTGGCGGCGCCGGCGACGGCGAGGTCGGTGTGTTTGAAGAACACCACGTGAGTCGTGGGTTGGCCGGTCACACTCTTGCAGACCGAGCAATGACAGGTGTGGTTGTCGATCGGCTCATTGTCGGAATGGGTTTGATGATGTGCGCATCCGCCTGCATGTTTGTGTGCCATGTCGTGTCTCCCGTGAGTTGGATTCCTGGCTGAAAAGCCGAGACCAGAATAGCGCAAAAGGGAACTTCAAACCATCCACAATTTGCAGGAGCCCAATCAGCGGTTGGGCGTATCCGGGCCGGTGTCGTAACGGTCGAGCAGGGGAAAGGCGCTCAATGCCGAGGGTTCGAACACCGGCGAGGCGGCCGTGACATGGCGCGGCGTGAGCTGCTCAAAGGAGGTAACGCCCAAGAGCCCGAGACAGATACGGACCTCTTCTTCCAGCAATTCCAGGGTGCGCACCAGCCCGCCCACACCGGTGGCCGCAAGCCCCAGACAGGCAAGCCGGCCAATGCCCACGGTTTTCGCGCCCAATGCAATCGCCTTGACCACGTCCGAGCCGCGCATGAAGCCGCCGTCGACCCAGACTTCGGCACGCCCCTTGACCGCCGCCACAATCTCCGGCAACACCGCGGCGCTGCCCAGCCCATGGTCGAGTTGCCGGCCGCCGTGGTTCGAGACGTAGATGACCTGCACGCCGTGCTGCACGGCCAACTCGGCGTCTTCGGCGGTGGCAATCCCCTTCAGGATCAGCGGCAGGTCGCAACTTTTGCGCAAGCGCTCGACGGTGCGCCACGACAACCCGGCCTGGAACGGCACGCCGGCGGAGTCAGCCGGGCGCCACGGTTTGGCAAAGCGGCCGGCAATATCGCGCTCACGGCGGCTGTAGAAGGCACTGTCCACCGTCAGGCAAAAGCCCTTGAAACCGTTGTCGCGCGCGCGCCTGACCCAGTCATCGACCCAGGCGTCGTCGCCGCGCACGTAGAGTTGAAAAACACGCAAGGTATCGGCCGCCGCCGCGGTCGCTTCGAGCCCGGGCTGGCATACCGACGAGAGCATTTGCGGGATGCCGAACTGTGCCGCGCCGCGCGCCGCATCGGCCGCACCGCCCGCCACGAACGATTCCATGCCGCCAACCGGCGCCAGCATCACCGGCAGGCGCACCGCGTGCCCCAGAAAGCTGGCGCGCGAATCAACCTGGCTGACGTCGTTAAGCACACGCGGCCGGAAGGCGATGCTGTCCAGGGCCTGGCGGTTGCGGCGCAGCGTGGTCTCGGTTTCGGTGCCGCCGACCAGGTAGGCCCAGGGGCCGGGCGCCAGATTGCGCCGTGCGGCGGCGACGATTTCCTGCAGGGTGAGAAACGATTCGGGCGCGAGTGGGTTCATGAGAGGTGCAATCCAGGCAAAGGGTGAAAGGTTACCATCGGTGCCGGTAGCGGTCGCACCTCGCTTGATTCGCACCCTGACCGACCGCCTGGCCAACATGATCATTTCCGGCGGCGTGAATATCTATCCGCAGGAAACCGAAGACCTGCTGCTGCGCCATCCGGCGGTGCACGATGTCGCGCTGATCGGCGTGCCCAACGAGGAATTCGGCGAGGAAGTCAAGGCGGTGGTGGAGTTGCGACCGGGCGCCTGCGGTGGGCCGGCGCTGGCGGCGGAGTTGATCGGGTTCTGCCACGCGCAGTTGTCGGCGCTGAAGTGTCCGCGCAGCGGCGATTTCGCGCCCGCGCTACCGCGCACCGAAAGCGGAAAGTTGCAAAAGCGCGAGGTCAGACGCCGCTACTGGCCGCAAGCGTGATGCCGGCTCAGCGCTTGCCCTCGATCTCGATCTCGATCAGGTGCGCCTTGCCGCTGGCGAACGCGGATGCCACCGCGGCACGGATCTCGTCAGCCTTCTCGACCCGCGTGCCGGCCACGCCCATGCCGCGCGCCAGATCGACGAATCCCAGCGCCGGCCGCGTCAAGTCCATGTGCATGTAGGGCTTGTCGGACTGGACGTCAAAACGTTGCCGGTAGGCATCGATGTTGTGCTTGAGAACCCGGTACTCGCGGTTGGCGAGAATCACGAACACGACGGCCAAGTCGTAATGCGCGGCGGTCCACAAGGCCTGGATCGAGTACATCGAGGAACCGTCGCCGGAGATGCACAGAACCGGTCGATCCGGCCGCGCCAGCGCCACGCCGACG
>JAYVWK010000406.1:0-7558 GCA_043786185.1 Burkholderiales bacterium | reverse complement strand
GCGAAAGCCGTTCTCGATGGCAACCCCGAGCGGGGCGAAGGTTCCGGTGTAGGGCAACATCAGGCCCACCTTGATTTTCGCGCCCTGGGCGCGGCCAATCGAGGGAAAACCGGCCAGCCCGGCGGCGCCGCCGCTGGCAGCTAAGAACTTGCGACGATCGATAGCATTCAACGTCATTTCATTCTCCTTGAAGGAAATCACAACATCTGCAGTTGCCGGCGGTCATCGCGGTGCGGCCGCCCGGGTGGCGACGCCATCGGCATGCCATGCCATCCTGCCTACTCCGGCACATCATAGCTGGCGAGCAGGCCATCGACGATACCGTGCAGTTCGTCCCACGGCGTTTCGCGAAAATTATGGTTGCGCACGATGAACGAAGCGCCGGCATAGAACTTTTCGTATTGCTGATGGCGCCCGGCGAATTCCGAGCCGACCAGATCCCAAGCCAGCTTGAACAGCTTCATGCGCGCGGTCGCCCCCATTTGCGGGGTCTGCCAGTATTGCTCGAACATGCCGCGCATGCGCGCATCCTGCAGCACCGAGATATCGGCCGGCATCTGAAACACGCCGCCGCCGCACAATTCGCGCAGCATGTCGATGATCTGCGAATGGTTCTCGGTGCACCAGTTGAGGCCGGCATACATGTAGCGCCGGTTGTAGGTTTTGTGGCCGGCAGGCCAGGCTTCGGCATCCTGGATCTGGCCGGCGATGATGCCGCCCAGGGTGGCTTCGAGCGCAGCGAAGCGGCCCAGCGTTTCGCGCACCGCCGGAACCTGGTCGGCGCCCGAGGCCTGGGTGATACGCGACGCCAGGCCGACTACGAGCCGCATCTTGGCGTGGAAGCGCACATTCGACTGGTGGTTGCCGTAGCAGTGCGCCGGCGTCCGGATGTAGATCTCGCGCGCCAGCACCGCGTCGTTGTGGACGAATACCTTTTCCCACGGCACCTTGACTTCCTCGCACATCACCATGCTGTCGGTTTCATCGAAGCGATGGGCGAGCGGGCTGTCGAATTCGACCGGCGCATCGCGCTCAAACGGCTTGCGCGACCACAGCGTGAGTCCGGGCGCGTTGCAGGGAATGGCGCAGGTGACCGACTCCGCCAATTGGCTGGGCGCCAGCGGAATCAGGTTGCCAATCCATATTTCGTTGGCGAACACCGCGCCGGTGGCCAGCATCTTCATGCCTGAAACCACCAGTCCGTCGTCTTCTTCGCGCACCACGCGCAAGGTCGGGATCGGCAGGTTCTGCTTGACGTAAAACTCCGGATTGCGCGCCGCCTGAGGCGGGATCACCGCGTAGCAGGCATAGACGTCATGCTTGCGCATGTGTTCGTAGTAGCGCGTCAGGTTATCGCCGTACTTGCCGAACACTTCCGGGCAAATCGACATACCGGCGACGAAACTGGCCACGTGATCGGGCGAGCGGCCCAGCAGGCCATGACTCATGGCCGCGATTCTGCGGTGCAGGGCGGTGCGCTTTTCGAGGTCTTCACGGCTACGCGCGCGCAGGAAGTAGGCGCTGAAGGTTTCGCCGCCTTCCATGAAGCTCGCAGCCTCGCGATTTTCCGGCGCCGCCTTCATGTCGTAGATCGCCGCAATGCTGTGCGCGGCGTTGCGAAACGCCGGGTGGGTGGTGACGTCTGTGACCTTCTCGGAACCGATGTAGACGATCCGACCGTCGCGCAGCGACTCCAGATGTTCAAGCCCGGTCTTGAGCATGAGTTCCTCCCGTGCCAATGATCGGCGGCGTCGCCTTGCCCGCGCCGCGAGCGCAAGGAAGTGCCAGCTCACCGATCATTTCTTGCCGCTGGTTTCGTAGTAGTGAATCTCGTAGAGCAGGCAGCCTTCGCGTGAGGTAAAGGGGCCATGATGCACGCCCGGTGGCCGGCAGGCATAGGTAAACGCCTGCGACGATTTGCCGCCGCGGCCCTGGTCATCGTTGCCGACCAGCAGATCGCCGCGCACCAGAAACACCTCTTCCCAGTGGTCGTGCACGAACGGCACGGTCGAGAATGCACCCGGCTCAAGTCGCAGCAACCGGGTGCGGCTGCCGCGCTTGGCGGTCTCGTCGATGTCGGAGGCGAGGATCAGTTGCGCGAACCCCGACGGGTAGCCGGGCGGCACTTCCCAGCGCGGATCATTCAGGTCGACGCCGACGAATTCAAGATGCTGCTTGGGTTCCATGACACCTCCGGACAGACAAAATTTCAGATAGCGTAAATACTTCCCAGCCACTTCGGCGATCACCGCGTTCAGGCTAGGTCGCCGCAGCCTCGACCGCGCGCATCGCCATCACCGTCACCAGGTGGGCGCGGTGATCGGCTTGCGCGTGAATGTCCGAATTGAGCCCTTCTTCCGGTACCACGATCGCGGCGATCGCCTCTGGCGCGAAATGTGCCGTCAACGCGGCTTCCATCGCCGGCACCCGAAACACGCACGGCGCGGCACCGGTCACCGCCACCCGCACACCCGACCCGAGATCGGCGACGAACACGCCGACGATCGCATAGCGCGACGCCGGATTCCTGAACTTCATGTAAGCCGCGCGCAGCGGCACCGGGAAGCGCACCGCGGTGATGATTTCGCCGGCCCCAAGCGCAGTTTCGAACATGCCGGTGAAAAAACTGTCGGCCGGGATGCTGCGACGATTGGTGACAATCGTGGCACCCAACGCCAGCAGGCCTGCAGGATAGTCCGCTGAAGGATCGTTATTGGCCACCGACCCGCCGATGGTGCCCATGTTGCGCACCATGCGGTCGGCGATGCCGCCGGCCAAGGCCGCCAACGCCGGAATCGCAGCGCGCACCGCAGGCGACGCCGCCACTTCGGCATGCCTGGTCATCGCGCCGATAGTTACGGTCTTGCCCTCGACCGTGATGCCGGACAAGCCCTTGATCGCGCCCAGGTCGATGATTTCGCTGCTGTCGGCCAGGCGCAGCTTCATCGCCGCGATCAGGCTCTGGCCACCCGCCAGCAGTTTGGCGTCCGGTGCGGCGGCAAGGCTGGCAGCGGCGGCCTCGACCGATGCTGCGCGCTGGTATTTGAATGCGTACATGCTTCTATCCCGTAGGTCGAGTGTAGATGGTCGATGCCAGCCTTCAGCTGGCAACAGCCTGCGCGCCGGCCATCACCGCCTTGACAATGTTGTGATAACCGGTGCAACGGCACAGGTTGCCGTCGAGTTGCTCGCGCACCTGCGCTTCGGTCGGGCGCGGCGTGTGCTTGACCAGGTCGATCGCGCTCATCACCATGCCCGGCGTGCAAAAGCCGCACTGCAGGCCATGCTGCAGGCGAAACGCCTCCTGCATCGGATGCAAGGTGCCGTCAGCGGCCGCCACCCCTTCGATGGTGGTCACGGACGAGCCTTCGGCCTGCATCGCCAGGATGTTGCAGCTCTTGACCACACGACCGTCAAGATGGATGGTGCAGGCCCCGCATTGCGCGGTATCGCAACCGATATGCGTGCCGGTCAAGCGCAGCACATCGCGAATGAAATTCACCAGCAAGGTGCGCTCCTCGACCTCGTGGCTGACGTGCTTGCCGTTGACTTGCATCGAAACCGTGACCGACATGCGTGATCCCTTTTGGTTGCGTCGGCGCTGCTTCCCGCGGCCGGACTATGCTGGGTGACCAGCGAATATAACGCGAATCGGCCGCCGCCCCAAGGGCGTTTCACAGGTTCCGAAAAATCCCGGAAACCGCGCGATCCATCGCCAGCATCCGTTTTGCCGATCGCCGCTGCGATCAGCTTCGTGCACTTGGCCGCACCTGGCGCGTCGATCGCATTGCGCCATGCCAACTGCGACTAGCCCGTACTCTTGGCGGAGGCTGGCGACGCGTGCAATTGCAGCCCGAGGGCCGCGACAACTTTGAGGATGGTGGCGAAACCCGGATTGCCTGCTGGCGACAGCGCCTTATACAGACTCTCACGGCCAAGGCCGGCCTCGCGAGCAACCTGAGTCATGCCCTTTGCACGCGCAATGTCGCCGAGCGCCGCGGCGATGAGATTCGGGTCGCCTTCCTCCAACGCCGCCTCCAGATACGCCACCATGTCGTCTTCGGTCTCGAGGTTCTCGGCAGGGTCCCACGGAGTCGTAGCAGTCTTGGGCATGTGGCGCTCCTTCTTATAGGTCACGGGCCAGGGCCCGGGCCTCGCGTATGTCGCTGTCCTGCGATGTCTTGTCACCTCCCGCGAGAAGGACGACACATGCACTACCCTTCTGAACGAAATACACGCGGTAACCAGAACCGAAGTTCACCCGAAGTTCACCCGAAGTTAAGACACGCCCTCGCCGACCGGTTTCACGTCGCCAGGATTGCCGAGTGACAAACGGCGAATCCTGATGTCGATGCGAACCTTCGCCGCGCGGTCACGTAAGCTTCCAAATCAAGCGGCATAAGCAGCTGTTTGACGAACTTCGAGCACACATCAATGGTATCACATGGGATACGGCTCAAATCAAAGATCGCGAGCCTGTTTGCTGCCCGGCGCGGCCGCACGCCAATCGAGCCGCGCCGTACAGGCAAGCGACGGCATAATGTCGCCTCGTCAATCGCTTGGAGAACCATCTTGAAACGCCTGGCACTTACCGCACTACTGGCCCTACCCCTGCATTCCGCCCCATTCGCGCAAACCACGCCGGCCGCAACCACCACCGCCAGCGGCCTTGCCTACCTTTCAATCAAGGACGGCACCGGCGCCAGCCCGCGTGCGAGCGACACGGTCAAAGTGCACTACAAGGGCACCCTGACCGACGGCCGCGAATTCGACAGCTCCTACAAGCGCGGCACGCCACTCGATTTTCCGCTCAATGGCGTGATCAAGTGCTGGACCGAAGGTGTGCAGCTGATGAAGGTGGGCGGCAAGGCGCGGCTCACCTGCCCACCCGCCATCGCCTACGGTGAGCGCGGCGCCGGCGGCGTCATTCCACCCAACGCCACGCTGAATTTCGAGATCGAATTGCTGGGTATTGCCGGACGCTAGAAAAGTGCCGAAGCCCCAGCAAAGATTCGTCAGGTAACCGGTCGATCCCATGCGCGGCCAGACAAGCCAGTGAGGGTAGGCGCCATGGAGACCATGCCGACGACCGTACCGCTGTCGATCGAGGATATCGCCCAACGCATCCTGATCGTGCGCGGCAAGCGCGTGCTGCTCGATGCCGACCTGGCGGCGTTCTACGGGGTCGTGACAAAGGCGTTCAATCAACAGGTGCGCCGCAATCTGGGACGTTTCCCGCCCGATTTCATGTTCCAGCTGAACGACGAAGAGAACACCGCTTTAAGGTCACAATTTGTGACCTTAAAGAACGGTCGTGGTCAACATCGCAAGTACCTGCCGCTGGCTTTCACTGAGCACGGCGCGATCATGGCGGCCGCGATCCTGAACAGCCCGCGTGCGACCGAAGTCAGCGTCTATGTGGTACGCGCGTTCATCGAACTGCGCAACCTGGTCGCCGGCAACAAGGGACTGGCTTCGAAGATGAAACGACTGGAGCACAAGGTCGATTCGCACGATCAGGCGATCACCCGGCTGATCGATTCGATGCGTCAACTGCTGGCACCGCCCGATCCGAAGAAGCGGCCTATCGGGTTTGTCATCCCCGACGAGAAACCCGTGAAGAAATAGCCCAGCAGCGCCGCGCAACGCCGCTGCAAACTACTACGCCGGCACGGCCGACGTCAGGTCGGGCTTCTTCTATGGTGTGGCTATTCGTACGAGGAAGTCGCACCATGCCAAAATTCAATTCGACCCGGTCGCCTTTGCCTCACCTCCACAGCAGGGAAGCATCAAGCCGACGCCGTTGAGCTCCCGTTGTTGAGCTGGCGCTCGGCCGCCTGCAGCCGCCGCAACATTACATCGAACTCGATCGGCGCTCCAATGAACATCGACGCCATCGTCGCATAGTCCCGCGCCAAGGCAGCATGGCGCACCGATGGTGGCACGAGCTTGAACGTCCCCGGCCTGGCGGTATCGTAATGGGCCCAGCCGGAGGCGAAGAATCGGCTCTTGTGCTGCACCACGTCTTCGAGCAGATCGAGCCTGGTCAGTGCTTCGGCACGGCTTGGGTGCCGCCATAGCGCCTCGAAGTCCGCGTAATGGCGGGCGAAGCGGTCACGGATCGGCAGATCGGGGGGGCGGTGATGCTCGGCGTGAAGGATCGTCGCCTTCTCCCAGAACGAACGGGTGATCTCCAGCGCGACCACTTCTGCCCGAAGATCGTCATAGGCGCCGGTCAGATCGACGCCCGGCGTTTGTGCCAGCAGCGCGGCGATGCCGTACGTTCCAGTGGGCTGCTGGTTGGTGAGGGCACCGAATTCCAGCTTGACATGCTTGGCGACGTAGCCGCCGGCCTGCCCCAGCACCGACGGGTACGTGAACAAAAGGTTCGGTGTGCTTGCAAGGACATCGATTTCGTAGCGCAGCCAACTTCTGGCATGCTGCGGGACACCGAGCCTGGCCGAGATGGCGGCTTCAAGCGCCGGGCCAAAGCGTTCCGACACGCAGCGTTCGCACTCGGCTTCGAGCGCTTTCACGCGCTTGCGTCGCTGACTGGACGAAGGCGCTTCGTCGAGTTCCGCCGCCGTGAAGCCGAGCGCTTGCGGTGATACAGCCAGGTCGATGTCCTCGGAGAAGCGTTGGATCGCGCCGAACACCTTCGACAGCGAAGTGCCGCCCTTGAACACGACATGCGGGGCCACGGCCTCGACCTCGAAGATTCGACCGAGTGTCCAGCAGACCCAAAAATCCTTCTCCATGATCAATGGCACCAGCCCCAACCGGCCGGCTGCCTCGTTGATGACAAGCGCGCGCTCGGCGGCGGGCAAGTTGGAGAAGGGCGTCATCGTGTGGGCGCGATCAGACGGCTTGCTTGCGCCGAGGCGGCGCCTGGATGGAGAGTTCAAGTTGCTGCTGCGGAGCCGCGATGAATCGAAGGGTCGGGTGCATCCACGCAGGGGCCAGCGGCAGGTCTTTCAACAAGGCGGCGCGGTCCTTCGCCGACAGCGTCTGGCGCAGGTGGGTGACTCGGGCCTGGTTGACGTTGGCCTTGCCGACGCTGCGCAGCGCGGCGAAGACGAGGTTGCTCATCGGGCTGGCGTTGCGCACCTGGCGTGGAGGACGATGCTTGAGTTGGATGGTCAGCGAGCCGACCTTCACGATCCGACTCGGGCCATCGGTTTCATAGACCGCACGCGCGGGCACTTGTTCCGACAGGTTCAGCAGGTTGGCGGCCATGGCCTGCGCCGGCTGCACCAAGGCGCCGTCGCGACGAGACAGCGCTTGCGCAATCTCGTCGGCGATGGGTTGCAGTTCACCCAGCAGGGGATGCCGGCGAGGCACGTCGTAAAGGCCGCGTGCCAGGCGACGCACGGCACCGCTGCGAACCAGGCGCATCAGCGCCATACCAACGCTGTGCGGTGAGCCCAGGTCGAGGAAGTCGAATGGGGTGTACACGTGCGCCGGATTGGCTTTGCCGGCCTTTGCGATGCGCCAGCCGATTTCCTGGGCGATGCTGGGCGCCTGCGTTGGTACCACCGCCGGCCTCGACGTAAGAAGA
>JAYVWK010000405.1:0-2545 GCA_043786185.1 Burkholderiales bacterium | reverse complement strand
CTTTTGCTAAAACAGACATAACAAACCATTACTGACCGAATGGTCATTAAGATACTCGCGTACTCGACTAGCGTCAAGTCGCTTGGGAGGACCGGAGGCGGCTTGGCGCATTGCCGTGCGCGCCAAATTAGGTTAAGTTACTAAGTGTACGCAGGGGTTCCGTCAATCTTACCGGCAGCGCAGGTCGCGCGCTGCCGGTAAGATTGACGGATGAGATAAACCCTTTGAACCTGATCCGGATAACACCGGCGTAGGGAGCGTGAATCGGCACTATTCTGGTTCATCCGCTCCCAGCCTTTGAGGAGTAACACGATGAACGCTGTTTTGAATCCCGCCAAATTTCTTGAATCGACCGCGCACGTAGACGAGGCAGCGGTCCAGCCGCTACCGAACTCACGCAAGATCTATGTACAAGGTAGCCGCGCCGACGTTCAGGTACCGATGCGCGAAATCTCCCAGAGCGATACGCCCACCGGTATGGGCGGCGAGAAGAACCCGCCGATTTATGTCTACGACACCTCCGGGCCTTATACCGATCCGAACGTAAAAATCGATATCCGTTCCGGCTTGGCACCGTTGCGCGAAAAATGGATTACTGAGCGCAACGATACCGAGCTGCTCGCCGGCATCACCTCGCAATACGGCCTCGCGCGCCTGCACGACCCCAAGCTCGCCGAGATGCGTTTCAACCTGAAACGCCATCCGCGACGCGCGAAATCGGGTGCCAACGTTTCACAGATGCATTACGCAAGGAAAGGCATCATCACACCGGAAATGGAATACATCGCCATTCGCGAAAATCAGCGCCGTGATGGCCTGAGTGAGCTCATCACCAAACAACATCCAGGCGAATCTTTTGGCGCCTCCATTCCGAAGATGATGACGCCTGAATTCGTGCGCGATGAAGTGGCCCGTGGTCGCGCGATCATTCCTAACAATATCAATCACCCCGAATCGGAACCGATGATCATCGGCCGCAACTTCCTGGTGAAGATCAACGCCAACATCGGCAACTCCGCGCTGACCTCATCCATCCACGAAGAAGTCGAAAAGATGACCTGGTCCACGCGCTGGGGTGGCGACACCGTGATGGATCTTTCCACGGGAAAAAATATTCACGAAACCCGTGAGTGGATTATCCGTAACTCTCCCGTGCCGATCGGCACCGTGCCGATTTATCAGGCGCTGGAAAAAGTAAACGGCAAGGCTGAGGATCTCACCTGGGAAATTTTCAAGGACACCCTGATCGAGCAGGCCGAACAAGGTGTGGATTACTTCACCATTCATGCGGGCGTTCTGCTGCGCTATATCCCGATGACGGCCAATCGGATGACCGGCATCGTCTCGCGGGGCGGCTCGATCATGGCCAAGTGGTGTCTGGCGCATCACACGGAGTCATTCCTCTACACGCACTTCGAAGACATCTGCGAAATCATGAAGGCTTACGACGTATCGTTCTCGCTTGGCGATGGTCTGCGTCCCGGTTCCGGCTATGACGCCAACGATGAAGCACAGATTGGTGAACTGAAGACGCTTGGAGAACTTACCAAAGTCGCGTGGCAACACGACGTGCAAACCATGATCGAAGGTCCCGGCCACGTGCCGATGCACCTCATCAAAGAGAACATGGATTTGCAACTGAAGTATTGCCACGAGGCGCCGTTCTACACACTTGGGCCTCTTACGACCGATATCGCACCCGGTTACGACCACATCACCTCGGCAATAGGTGCCGCCATGATCGGCTGGTACGGTACGGCGATGCTTTGCTACGTCACCCCGAAAGAACATCTCGGCTTGCCGGACAAGAATGACGTGAAGGACGGCATCATGGCGTACAAGATCGCGGCACACGCAGCCGATCTCGCCAAAGGCCATCCGGGTGCTGCGATACGCGACAACGCGCTATCGAAAGCGCGCTTCGAATTCCGCTGGGACGATCAATTTAATTTGGGACTCGACCCGGAGAAAGCCAAGGAATTTCATGACGAAACCCTGCCGCAGGAGGGGGCCAAGCTCGCGCACTTTTGTTCCATGTGCGGGCCACATTTCTGCTCAATGAAAATCTCGCAGGACGTGCGGGACTTTGCGAAGGCACAGGGCATCAGCGATGAAGATGCGCTGAAAAAAGGCATGGAGGTGAAGGCGGTGGAATTTGTGAAAAAGGGGGCGGAGATTTATCACAAGGCGTAGAACACCATGACCATCGACATAGACAAATTGAAGCAAGCCGAGCTAATCGATCTGAACCACCGGATCGTCGCGCGTCTCAAGTTTCTGCAGCAAATGCGCGCCCATGCGTCAATGCTGGATTTCAGCATTGGCGAGCGGGTTTCCTTTCAACCGGATGGTCACGGCGTTCTGCATGGAATCGTCGCCAAGTACAACCGGAAGTCGGTCACGGTCATTGCCGAAACCGGGCAGCAGTGGAATGTTTCGCCGGGTCTTCTGTGCAAAGCCGCACCGATCCCGGCGACCTCTCCGGCGGGCGGCAACGTCATCGACCTGCGGAAGAAGTAGCCAGGCACGCATTCGGACCCATGCA
>JAYVWK010000404.1:0-6299 GCA_043786185.1 Burkholderiales bacterium | reverse complement strand
CGGCAGCGCGCTATTTGCCTGCGCAAGCGACGTCTACACCCTGACGGCGGCGCGCGCCCTGATCGGCCTGGGCGCAGCGGGAGCCCTGATGACTGCGCTCAAGGCCTTCGTGGTGTGGTTCGAGCCGCGCAATCGCGAGTCGCTGTCGGGCGCCATGATGGCCGTCGGCGGCTTAGCGGCGATGGTGGCGGCGACGCCGGCGGAATGGTTGATGCGCGGAATCGGCTGGCGCGGCCTGTTCTGGCTGCTGGCGGCAGTCGCCCTTGTGGTTGCGACGACACTCGCGCTGGCTACGCCTGCCCCCGGCACGGCGAGCCCGGCGGCGCGCGCCCTGCCCGGCAGCGGCGGCTATCGCAGGATTTTCGGTTCACGCATTTTCCTGAGCTATGCGCCGCTCGCGGTCTTTTTCAGTGGCGGCTTTTCGGCCATCCAGTCCTTGTGGGCAGGGCCCTGGTTAGCCGAGGTTGCCGGCCTGTCGCGTGCGGCGGCCGCCGCCGTGCTGCTGGCCTACGGTTTTTCGCTTTTTTGCGGCTACCTGCTGCTTGCCGCTGTCGGCTCGCGCATCAACGCACGGCCTGCCGCAGCGCGCCGGTGGTACATCGGCTCTCTGGCGATCTCGGTGCTCGCGCTCGCGGGAATCGTCAGCAATGTCTGGCCTGCTTCAAGCTTGCCATGGTTTGCCTACGGGATCACGCTGGCGGCGGGCATGCTGGCGTATCCGGCACTCACGCGAGCGTTCCCGGTGGCGATCTGCGGGCGTGTGCTGACCGCCTATAACATGCTGATGTTCATGGGCGGGTTCGCCCTGCAGTCCGGCCTGGGCATTCTGATCCAGGCCTTGCTCGATGTCGGCTGGAGCCGCGTGCAGGCCTACCAGGGCGCATTCGCAAGCTTGCTGGTCGCGCAGGTCGTGGCACTGATCTGGTTCATTGCGCTGTCGCGCGGCGCGCACCAACGGCTGCCTACATGATGGCCGGCAGCGCCTGCCGCGCCTGGCGCGCGCCGGCGGCCGCAGCGTCCGCCGTCAGGGCTGTATTCCAGTCCTTGGCGATATAGCGTTCGCCATTGGAGGCGCCGGAGGCATCCGAGATCAGCCATAGGGCCGGTGCGGCCATCAGGGTCGGCGACAGCAACTGGCCGTCAGCGCCACGCCGATCGGCCCCGTGGCCGGGCAACAGGCGCGTGTCGGTGGCGCCGCCGGGCAGCAAAACGTTGACTGTCACGCCGGTGCCTTCGAGATCGCGCGCCCATACCGCGCTCATCGCTTCGAGCGCGGCCTTCGAGGGGCCGTAGGGCGCATAGCCCTTGCGCACCATGGTGCCTGCGCTGGTGGAGATATTTACAACGCGACCGAAACCCTGCGCCACCATGTGCGGCACGCAGGCACGCGCCATCAGGAACGGGCCCAGCACATTGGCATCGATGATGTTGCGGACCCCCTGCGGGTCGCTGTGCCAGAACAGGGCCGGTTGGGTGTTGAAGGTGGCGCTCAGTTCCAGCATGCCGCGACCGGCGTTGTTGATCAGCGCGTCGATGCGGCCGAAACGCTCGAGGGCGAGGCCGGCGAGCGCCTCGCAATCGGGCCACGAAGCGACATCGGCCTTGAGTGCCAGCAGATTGGCCGGGCCGGCGATGGCGGCAAGTTCATCCTGTGCCGAGCGCAGGTCGGCACCGTCGCGTGCGCCGCTGATCGCAACCCGACAGCCGGCACGGGCCAGGGCGCGTGCCATTTCGAGGCCCAAGCCGCGACCACCGCCGGTGATGATGACCGAGCGGCCGATCAGCGATGCAAAAGCTTGCGTGCGCTCAGGTGCCTGCATGATGGCGCGACGCCGGGTCAATGCTGATCATTCGCCCTTCAGTCCTTTTTCCTTGACAATCTTCGCCCAGCGCGTGGTTTCACTGCGCATCAGGGCGGTCAGTTCCTGCGGATTCATGTAGTTGACGGTTAGGCCCTGCTTGTTCAGGCTATCGGCGACATCGGGCTGGCGCAGAATCTCGCGCAAGGTGGTCGAGAGCTTGCCCACGATCTCCGGCGCGGTCTTGGCCGGTGCATACATGGCGTACCAGACACTGGCGTTGACATCGCGCGGCCCGCCGGCCTCGGCGATGGTGGGTACCTCGGGCGCGACGCTTACGCGCTTGTCATTGGCCACGCCCAGCACTTTCAAGCGGCCCTGCTTCACCTGGGGCAAAACAGTATGCACCGGCATGAACATAGCTTCTACGGCGCCGCCAATGACATCGGTCACGGCGCCTGCCGAGCCGCGATAAGGCACATGCAGCATGAATGTGCCGGTGGCCACCTTGAACAACTCGCCCGTCAGGTGCTGTGGGGTGCCCACGCCGGGCGAGGCATAGGAATACTTGCCCGGCCGCGACTTCAAAAGCGCGACGAATTCCTTCACATTGGTCGCCGGCACAGCGTTGCCCACCACCAGGGCCAGATAGCCGTCGGTCAGGTTGGCAACCGGCATCAGATCGCGGTAGGGATCCCAGTTGAGGCCGGTGTAGATCAGCGGATTGAAGACGATCGGGCTGGCAGTCAGAAGCAGGGTGTAGCCATCCGCGGCTGAATTGACGACCGCCTCGGTGCCGATGTTGCCGGCGGCGCCGGCGCGGTTCTCGATCACCACGCTTTGGCCGAGGCGCTCGGTCAGCTTTGGCCCCAAAGTGCGGGCAATGATGTCCTGCCCGGTGCCAGGCGTGAACGGGACGATGAGCTTGATCGGTTTGGACGGCCATTCCTGCGCCGTTGCAGTGGCAGAGGCTACGGCCATGATCAAACCCGCGATAGCGGACATGCGCATGTAAATATCTTTCGGGTCAAGAGTGGACACGGCAGTTTTTGTGCGCAGGCAACTCCCGCGCCAGAACTGCCGTTGTTGCAACAGGCTTGTCTATTTCTTGTCGCGCAATTCACGCCTCAAGATCTTGCCAACCGGTGTTTTCGGCAATTCCGACCGAAATTCGACCACCCGCGGCATCTTGTAACCGGTCAGGTGCTTGCGGCAGTGTTCGATCACGTCTTCCTTGGTCAGGTTCGGGTCTTTCTTGACCACCACCACCTTGACCGCCTCACCGGACTTTTCATCCGGGATGCCAACCGAGGCGCATTCGAGCACGCCCGGATGCATCTGCACCACGCCTTCGATCTCGTTCGGATACACATTGAAGCCGGAGACCAAGATCATGTCCTTCTTGCGGTCGGTGATGGTGACATAACCCTTGGTGTCCATATGCCCGACGTCGCCGGAGAGCAGCCAGCCGTCGCGGATCGCCTTGGCGGTTTCTTCCGGGCGTTGCCAATAGCCCTGCATGACCTGCGGGCCGCGGATGCATATTTCACCGGTGCATTTTTCGATCTCGCCGGTGCCATCCCACAGCGGCAGCTCCACGAAGTCATCGCTGCGGATCGAGATTTCGGTCGAAGGAAAGGGTAGGCCGATGCTGCCGTTCCATGGCGTACCGAGCAGATTGGCGGTGGCGCCGGGCGAGGTTTCGGTCAAACCATAGGCTTCGGTCAGGTACTTGCCGGTGACTTTCTGCCATTGCTCGGCGACCGATTTTTGCACCGCCGCACCGCCGCCGATCACCACCTTCAGGGTCGAGAAATCGAGCTGGGCGAAGCCGGGCGTGTTGAGCAGTCCGTTGAACAGCGTATTGACCCCGGTCAGCACCGAAAAGCGGAATTTCTTCAATTCCTCGATGAAAGCCGGCAGGTCGCGCGGATTGGTGATCAGCACATTCAGCGCGCCCCAGCTCATGAATGAGAGCATCGAGTTCAGGCTGAAGATGTGATACAGGGGCAAGGGCGAGACAGCGATTTCCTCGCCTTCCTTGAAGTCGCGCGAGATCCAGGCGCCGGATTGCGTGAGGTTGGCGATCAGGTTGTGGTGATTGAGGATCGCGCCCTTGGACACGCCGGTGGTGCCGCCGGTGTACTGCAGGAAGGCGATATCGGTTAAGGCCAGCGGGGTCGGATTGACCGCGCGGCCGGCGCCGCGCGACATCGCTTCGCGAAAGCTGATCGCACCGTCGATGCGCCAGTCGGGCACCATTTTCTTGACCTTCTTGATCACCAGGTTGACGATCCAACGCTTGGGCACCGGCAGCATGTCGCCGATTTGCGTGGTGATCACGTGTTGCACCGGGGTATTCTTGATCACCTGCTGCAGCGTCCTAGCGAAATTCTCGACGATCAGAATGGCCTTGCTGCCGGAATCCTTGAGCTGGTGCTCGAGTTCACGCGGTGTATACAGCGGGTTGACGTTGACCACCACCATACCGGCCTTGAAGATACCGAACAAGGCGACCGGATACTGCATCAGGTTGGGCATCATGAGGGCGACCCGGTCGCCTTTTTGCATGCCCGGCAGCCCCTGCAGGAAGGCCGCGAACTGGTCGCTCTGGCGATCGAGTTCGCGATAAGTGAGCGTCAGGCCCAGGTTGGAGAAGGCGCCGCGGTCTGCGTACTTCGCGGCCGCCTTGGCAAACAGGTCGGCGATCGAGCTGTAGGGCTTGTCATCGATGGTCGGCGGAACATGCGGGGGATAGCTCTTGAGCCAGATTTTTTCGGCCATGTTTTGTCTCCGGTTTTGGGTTGATGCGGGCTCCGACCGCAACATTCGAGTGTAGCAGTCAGGAGTCGGCTTGATAAGTCAGGGTTGGCCCGCATTAGGATGTCAGCACTCCGTGGTACCGGTGGCCGGCGGCACCTTGTCTGCGAACGGATCGCCAACGGCGTCGAACAGTCGATTCATCACTTCGGTCTCGCGGGCGCGGATCGTGTCGAGAAACTCAGCCGCGCCGGCCATCTGCTTGAAGGTCACGAATCCACGTTCAAGAAAATTCTGTAGCTGCGCAAGGCCGGCCATTTTTGCCGGCCTGCGCATCATCTTGATGCTTGTTTCAAGGAACGCGATCCGGGTCAGCTTGTCCAGAGCGCTGCCGATGGCATGCGACAGGGCGATCTGGTGCTCGCGCGCCGCCTGGTTGGCGCAGGCGCAATAGGCCCGAGCATACGCTTCCACGGTAACAGTATCGACGTTTGAAGCGGCGAGGGCGGCACTCATCTCATGATCGAGCTGTTCGGAAAGTGCGTCAAGTTCCACGGCATCGGCGATTGCCGACAGCGCGGCGGCCGGCAGTAGTGCCTTGAGCCTGGGCAATATGCGGGCGACATCGGCATCGCGCTGCGAGTAATCGCGCGCGCCATACAGGTCGGTTAAGAAGAACAGTGCAGCCTGTCGGTAACGCGGGTGGGCCAACAGGTCCGAGTAGGTCAAGCGCAGGCGTTCGGCCTGCCATGCCTTGAGGGCCAGATGTGATCGGGTGGTCGCAGGGTCATCAAGCGCCGCCTGCCTGAACTGGCTGACGCGCTTGAGAAAGCGTGCAAGTCGGTCGCTGGCTTCACTCTTCGATTCCGCCACACCCGGTCGGCTCAGTTCGTCGCAGACCCGTCGGAGGAGAGCGGATTGAAATCCTCCGGGTCGTAGCTTTCGCCCGCGGCCGTGGCGAAGCCGCGTTGGTCGAAGGTGACCGACAGGCGTATCTTGCGCATGTCGCTTTTCCCTGGATAGGCCGCGTAGTCCCAGGCTTCACCACCAGAGCGCACCGGAAATACCATACCGGGCCGGCCGAGCAGCCGGCGCACATCGTCGCGCGTATCCTGCCCCATGCGAATGCGCGCCACGGTTTCCACTGTCAAAACCTGCTCGATTGCTACAAGCTTTCCCTGGCGATCGAAGCGTGCCATGAAGGTGTGGCGGCCCAGCGGGCCGCGCGGATACTCCCAGGATTCCGTGTAGGCAGCGCCGGGCGGCGCGGGATGAATCGCGGCCGGCTTGCCCATCAAAGCGCGCGTGTCGGCCTGTCCCGATGTGCCCGAGCTCAGGGATGAACCGCTATAGGAGGCGCAGCCGCCCAGTAAAGCGGCCAGCAAACCGATGAATACGGTATTGGCAAGGAGCGGAATCGAGATTGGCATGGCGATAGGTCCCTTCTGGTTGATGATTGTCGCGGGTTTGTGGCGCCTCCCGCAAGCCTGATGGATGAGCTCTCGCTTCATCTATGCGGTGCCGTTGTGAAGGATTCTGGATCATAGCTTTCGCCTGCGGCTGTCGCGATGCCTCGATTGTCGAAGGTGACCGACAGGCGGATCTTGCGCATGTCACTTTTCCCCGGATAGGCCGCGTAGTCCCATGTTTCACCACCAGAGCGAACCGGAAATACCATGGCGGACCGGCCGAGCAGCCGGCGCACATCGTCGCGCGTATCTAGACCCATGCGAATGCGCC